>NZ_JBISWJ010000023.1:0-126073 GCF_044462225.1 Kocuria kalidii
GGGCGGACCCCGGGACCGGCTGCGGCCCTACGGGTGCGGGTGCGGGTGCGGGTGCGGGTGCGGGTGCGGGTGCGGGTGCGGGTGCGGGTGCGGGTGCGGGTGCGGGTGCGGGTGGACCACCATGGCGGATCCGCCGTAGCCGCGCTCGGTCTCGGCCGCGGCGACGAACAGATCGTGGTCGAGGATCCGGATCGCCGAGGCGTTGCCGATCCAGCGCACGTCCTCGAGCACGTGCCCGAGCTCGCTCAGCTCCTGGCCGGTGGGCGAGGCCTCGAGGCCCAGGTCGGCGCCCGCCGTCCCGTTGCGCGAGCTGAGCCGGGGCGCGGCCACGGCGTCGACGAGGGCGAGGTCCCGGTCCACGTGACCCGTGACGATCTGCGCCACCGTGGTGATGATCGTGGCGCCGCCGGGCGTGCCCACCGACATCCACGGCTCCCCGTCCTGCAGCACGATCGTGGGGCTCATCGACGAACGGGGCCGCTTGCGCGGGCCGGGCAGGTTCGGGTCCGGCACCCCCTCGGTGACGGGCGCGAAGCTGAAGTCGGTCAGCTCGTTGTTGAGCAGGAACCCGTGCTCCGGGACCGTGATCCCGGAGCCGCCGGTCTGCTCGATGGTGAGGGTGTAGGAGACCACGTTGCCCCACCGGTCGGCCACGTTGAGGTGGGTGGTCGAGACGCCGCCGGCAGGCTCCGGCTGGCGGGCTCCGGACGTCCCGCACTCGGCGTAGTCCCCGTCGGGCTCCCCGAAGGGGATCGGCCGCTCCTGCGCCGCGGCGGGGTCGAAGAGGCAGGCGCGCTCGTCGGCGAACTCCTGGCTCGTGAGCTGCTCCACGGGCACGCCCTCGACGTCCCCGATCCACCGGTTGCGGTCCGCGAAGGCCGTCGCGGTCGCCTCCGCGAAGCGGTGCAGGTACTGGGTCTCGGAGACCCCGGAGAGACCGGTCCCGGTGCGCTCGTCGTAGGCCTCGAGCAGGTTCAGGGTCTCGGCCACCGTGATGCCGCCGGAGCTCGGCAGGCCCATGCCGTAGACGTCCAGACCGCGGTACTCGGTGTGGGTCGGCTCCTTGAGCAGGGCCTCGTAGGCGTCCAGGTCCTCCAGGGTCATCTCCCCGGGGAGCACCTCGACGCCCTCGGCGGTGGTGGGCTCCCGGCTCTCCTCGACGAGTGCCCGGCCGATCGCGCCCTGGTAGAAGGCGTCGGTGCCCTCGTGCCGGATCGCGTGGTAGGTGCGGGCGAGGTCGGGGTTGCGGAACACGGTGCCGACCTCCGGCGCCTCGCCGTCGCGCAGGAACAGCTCGGCGGTCTCGGGGAACATCATGAAGCGCTCGGCGTTCGCCGCGGTCTGCTCCTGGAAGTTCTCGTCCACCACGAAGCCGCGGTCGGCGATCCGCTCCGCCGGCCGCAGCAGCCCGTGCAGGTCCATGGTGCCGAACTCCTCGGCGGCCGCCTCCCAGGTGGCCAGGGTGCCGGGCACTCCCACTGATCTCCCCGAGCTGACCACGGTGGCGAAGTCGAGGGGCTCGCCGTCGTCGCCCAGGAACTCGTCCTCCGTGAACGTGGCCGGGGCGGTCTCGCGCCCGTCGATCGTGCGGACCTCGCCGGTCTGCGCGCTGTAGTGGACGAAGAACCCGCCCCCGCCGATGCCCGCGGAGTACGGCTCGGTCACGCCCAGGGTCGCGGCAGCGGCCACGGCGGCGTCCGCGGCGTTGCCGCCCCGCTCGAGCACGTCGACGGCGACCTGGCTCGCGAGGGGGTCCACGGAGGAGACCGCCCCGCCGCTGCCCGTCATGGTGGGGACCTTGGGCAGTTCGGCCGTGACGGGCGAGCCCCGGCCCCGGTCGTGCCGATCGTCGTGCGCGACGGCCGCGGAGCCGCCGAGTACGGTGCCGGAGACGCCGAGCGCTCCGGCCAGACCCAGTGCGAGGTACCTCAGGGATGCGCGCATGGGCTCATGCTGGCACCGGCGTGCCGCCCCGACCAGGGGCAACGCCTACATTTCGGCCGGTGGCGACGGCGTGCCCAGCCCCCGCGAGGACGCGACGAGCCGGTGCACCACCGTCTCGGCGTCCGACGAGGGATTGCCGAAGCGGTGCATCGTGACGGAGACGGCCTGCTCCGCGAGCAGCGGGAGCATCTCCACGCGGGAGGCCCCGACCACCGGGTCCGCGAGCACGGCGATCTCGGGCCGCTCCGCGAGGGCCTCGGCGAGTCCGTGCGCGGTGCCCACGACCCGGATCCGCCCGGCGCCGCTCGTGTCGGCCCAGTCCGCGGCGACCCGGGCGAAGGCCTCGTCCGGACAGGGGTCCAGCACGGAGCGGAACAGCTCCCGCACCTCCGCCGGCAGCTCCTGCGCGGGGACCAGGACCACGCGCGCCCCGGAGCGCACCGCGGCGAGCCCCACCCGGATCACGTCCGTGAGCGGGGCGTCCTCGGCCGCCCGCACGACGACGTCGCGGGGGCGGTAGCGGAACAGGTTGGCCTCGCTCTCCAGGCCGGTGGGGTCGTGGGCGCGGCCGAACTCCCGGTCCCACCACGCCTGGTCCTGCTCGGCGCAGGCCGTCAGCCAGGCGGCGTCGGCCTCGGGCACGAGGGGGCGCAGCGCGGCGAGGTGGTGGGCCACGGCCTCCGAGGGCTCGGCCCCGGTGCCGGTCCCCCCGTCCGGGACCTCCGCGAACGGGGCCTTCTGCCAGGAGCCGAGCTGGACGAGGTAGTTCGGCCCGCCGGCCTTCGCGCCCAGGCCCACCGACGACTTCTTCCACCCGCCGAAGGGCTGGCGCTGGACGACGGCCCCCGTGATGCCGCGGTTGACGTAGAGATTGCCCGCCTCGACGAGATCCACCCACGTGCTGATCTCCTCGGGGTCCAGGGAGTGCAGCCCGGCGGTCAGCCCGTACTCGACGGCGTTCTGCAGCGCGAGGGCCTCCTGCAGGTCCGGGGCCTCCATGAGCCCCAGGACGGGGCCGAAGCACTCGGTGCGGTGGAAGAAGGACCCGGGGGCCACCCCGGTCTTGATCCCGGGCCGCCACAGCCGCCCGGTGTCGTCGAGCTGCTCCGGCTCGAGCAGCCACTCCTCCCCCGGCTCGAGGCGGGTCAGTGCGCGGTGCAGCTTGTCCCCGGGCTCGGAGATCACCGGACCCACGGTCGCCTGCAGGTTCTGCGGCCAGTCCACGACCATCGAGGACGCGGCGTCGAGCAGCTGCCGGCGGAACCGCTCGGACCGTGCCACGCTGTCCACGAGGATGCCGAGGGAGGCCGCCGAGCACTTCTGCCCGGCGTGGCCGAACGCGCTGGTCACGAGGTCCCACACCGCCAGGTCCCGGTCCGCGCTGGGGGTGATGACCAGCGCGTTCTTGCCCGAGGTCTCCGCGTTCATCGGTCGTCCCGCCCGCCAGGACTGGAACAACCGGGCGGTCTCGTAGGCGCCGGTGAGCACGATGCGGTCCACCCCCGGGTGGGAGACCAGGGCCTGCCCCACCTCCCCCTCGACGGAGTCGACGAGCTGGAGCACGTCCCGCGGCACCCCGGCCTCCCACAGCGCCTCGACCACGGCGGTCGAGCAGCGCCGGACCTCGGGGGCGGGCTTGTGCAGCACGGCGGCGCCGGCGGCCAGGGCCGCGACCGTGGAACCGGTGGGGATCGCCAGCGGGAAGTTCCACGGCGGGGTGACCAGCACGAGCCGGTCCGGGACGAACCGGGCGCCGTCCACGGCCTCGAGCTCGAGGGCCCGGCGGGCGTACCAGCGGCAGAAGTCGATCGCCTCCGAGACCTCCGGGTCCGTCTGGCCCAGGGTCTTGCCGCCCTCCGCGCCGGCCACGGCCAGCAGGTGTCCCCGGCGGGCGGCCAGGACGTCGGCCGCCCGGTTGAGGATCTCGGCGCGCTCGCGGGCGCCGCGGGCGTGCCACTGCTCGGCGGCGGCCCGGCCTGTGCGCACGAGCCGCTCGACGTCCGGTGCGTCGACGGGATCGGGCACGGGCAGGGCGTCGTACCACTGCCGGTCCGCGATCCGGGCCGCGATCTCCTCGGCCCACGCCTGGTTCGCGGGGACCGAGACGTCGGTGTCCGGCTCGTTGCGGAACGGCTCCTCCAGCGGCAGGTGCGCGGACCCGGCGTCGGGCGCGGCGCGGTCCTGCGTGCGGGCGGGGACCGGGGCGGCGTCCTCCGCCGGGTCCAGTTCCTCGAGGGCGGCGCGGAAGCGCTGCTCCTCCCGGTCGAAGACCTCGTTGTCCGGTGCGAGGTCGAAGATCCCCGACATGAAGTTCTCGTGCGAGGCGTTCTCCTCGAGCCGGCGCACCAGGTAGGACACGGCCACGTCGAACTCGGCCGGGCGCACGGCCGGCACGTACAGCAGCAGCTCGCCGACGTCGGCGCTCACGGCCCGCGCCTGCTCGACCGCCATGCCCTGGAGCATCTCGAACTCGATCCGGTCGGTCACGCCGCGGCGCTCGGCGAGCAGGTGGGCGAAGGCGATGTCGAAGAGGTTGTGCCCGGCCACCCCGAGCCGCAGCCCCGTCATCCGCGCGGGCACGAACAGCCAGTCGAGGACCCGCTTGTAGTTGGTGTCGGTCTCCTGCTTGCTGCTCCACGTGGCCACGGGCCAGCCGTGCAGCTCCGCGTCCACGCGCTCCATGGGGAGGTTCGCGCCCTTCACGAGCCGGACCTTGACCCCCGCGCCCCCGGCCTCGACCCGCTCGGCCGACCACGCCGAGAGCCGCTGGACCACCGCGAGGGCGTCCGGCAGGTACGCCTGGACCACGATCCCCGCCTCGAGTCCCCGCAGCTCCGGGCGCTCCAGGAGACGCGTGAACACCTCGGTGGTCAGGTGCAGGTCGGAGTAGACCTCCATGTCCAGGTTGATGAACTTGCTCCCGGCCGGGGCCTGGGCCGCGGCGCGGTAGACGGGCAGCAGCCGCTCGACGACCTTCGACACGGTCCCCTCGAAGCCCCAGTGGGACAGCTGCGGGACCACGGAGGAGACCTTGAGGGAGACGTAGTCGACGTCGTCCCGGTCCAGCAGCTCGGCGGCGTCGGCGAGGTGCTTGTCCGCCTCCTCCTCGCCGAGGACCTCCTCCCCCAGCAGGTTGATGTTCAGCCGGTGGCCCTGGTCCGTGAGCTTCCGCACGGACTGCCCGAACTGGCGGGGGCGGGCGTCGACGATCATGTGCCCCACGAGCTGGCGGAGCCGGATCCGGGCGGCGGGGACGACGACCTGCGGAGCCCTGGCGGACAGGGCCGCCCCGAGCCGGATCTGGGCGCGGTCCGCCGCGGGCATGGTGCGGGGCACGATCTCGGCGAGCGCGTTCAGGGCCCGCCCGGCGGCCCGCACGTCCTCGGTGCGCACCACCCGGTCCACGAAGCCGACCGTGAACTCGAGCCCGTGGGGGTCCTGGAGGACGGTGGCCAGCCGGTCGGCGGCGCCGTCGCGGTGCTTGCGGCCCTCACCGGCGCGGACGAGCCATTCGCGGACCAGGGCGACGGCCTCGTCGGCCAGGGCGCGGGAGTCGGGGACGGACGGGGCGTCGGCGGTCATGGGGCACTCTCCTGGAGGCTCCGCCCGGCAGCGGTGCCGAGGCACTCCCTCGGCCACCGGCCGATTCCACCGGGCGTCACGGTGGCCGGTGAGTCCACGCTACGGGCGCCGCGCCCCCAGGGGAAGGGGCTGTGGGGAAGGGGCCGGGCGGAAGGGCCCGCCGTCAAGGGCGCCGCGGGAAGGGCCCGCCCGGCCGGTCCCCCGGGGAGGATTCCTGGCCGCCGGCCTGCCGCAGGATGTCCGTGGCGAGCCGGCCGAGGACGGCCTTGTGCGGGGCGAGCATGGCGTACCAGTAGGCGCGCCCCGCCGCGCCGGCCGGGCGGAAGACGGTGGTCTGGCGGTAGACGAGGGTGCCGTCCGGTTCCGGCTCCAGGCAGATGTCCAGCCAGGCGTCCCCGGGCATCCGTACGACGGACCGCAGCCGCAGCCGTCGCGGCGGTTCGAGGGCCTCGACCGTCCACCAGTCCAGGCGTTCCCCGGCCGCCAGCCGGTCCGGGTCCTCCCGGTGCCGCAGCCGCCCGGGCGGCAGCCCCAGGCGGTTGGCCGCGGCACGGGCGGCCCAGAGACGGTCCGTGCTGTACCAGCCGCGCTCGCCGCCGATGCCCTCGACGACCGCCCACACGGCGTCCTGGTCCGCGGTGGTGGTGCGCTCCACGGTGTCGACGTAGAAACCCCGCGTCTGTGCCATGCCACCATCCAAGCACGTGCCCCGGACCGGCACGAGGGGCGGGCCGGGAGAGCCGCCGGCCGTGGGGCCGCGGCGGGGTGCGGCCGGCCCCGGCGCGGCCGGTCCGGAGGGCGGACGCTCCGGGGAACGGGCCGAGTAGAGTGCGAGTGCCGTCCAGCACACCGCCGACCCACCGGAAGGGCCCTCCGTGACCGACTCCGTCCTGTCCCGTCTGCACGACCCTGCCCGGAAGGGCTTCGCCAGCGACAACCACGCGGGCGTCCACCCCGAGGTGCTCCAGGCCCTCGCGACGGCCAACGGGGGCCACGTGGGGGCCTACGGCGCCGACCCCTACACCGAGGCGCTGCAGGACGTCGTGCGGCGCCACTTCGGGGAGCAGGCCGCCTGCTACCCGCTGTTCAACGGCACGGGGGCGAACGTCGTGGCGCTCGCGGCGATGACCGACCGCTGGGACGCCGCGATCTGCACGGCCACGGCCCACGCGCACGTGGACGAGTGCGGGGCCCCCGAGAAGGTCGCGGGCGTGAAGATGCTGGCCGTGCCCACGCCGGACGGGAAGCTGACCCCCGAGCTGATCGACCGGGAGGCCCACGGCTTCGGCTTCGAGCACCACGCCCAGCCGCGCGTCGTGACCGTCACCCAGTCCACCGAGCTCGGCACCGTCTACACGCCCGAGGAGCTGCGCGCGGTCTGCGAGCACGCGCACGGCCTGGGCCTGACCGTCCACCTGGACGGCGCCCGGCTCGCCAACGCCGCCGCGGCCCTGGACGTCCCGCTGCGGGCGCTGACCACCGACGCCGGCGTGGACGTGGTCTCGTGGGGCGGGACCAAGAACGGGCTGATGGGCGCGGAGGCCGTCGTGGTGCTCACCCCGGACGCCGTGCGCCAGCCCCGGTTCGTGCGCAAGCTCTCGACCCAGCTGGCCTCGAAGATGCGCTTCGTGTCCGCGCAGCTGCTGGCCCTGCACACGGGGGACCTGTGGCTCGAGGCGGCCCGCCGGGCCAACGCCATGGCCCGGCGCCTGGCGGCCGGGATCGCGGAGGTCCCCGGCGCCCGGGTGACGCAGACCCCCGAGGCCAACGCGGTCTTCGCGGTGCTCCCGGCCGGGACCACGTCCCGGCTGCAGGAGCGCTGGCCGTTCTACGTGTGGGACCCGGCCGTCGGCGAGGTCCGCCTGATGTGCTCGTGGGACACCACCGAGGAGGACGTGGACGGGTTCGTGGCGGCGCTGCGGGAGGACATGGTCGCCGCCGCCCGCTGACCCCGGGGGCCCGGCCGAAGTGCGGAGGCCCTGCTGGCCCACAGCAGCCCGGCCGGCCTCGAGGACTTCAGACGATTCCGGAGACGATGTCGTCCACGACACGCTCCGCCCACCGGTCGATCTGCTCCTGGCGCTGCCCGCGCAGGGGTCCGTGCACCACGAGCTCGGCGAACCCGTGCACGGCGCTCCAGCAGACCCATTCCGCGCCCTCCCGCCGTGCGCGGGAGAGCCCGCCCGCCCGGACCATGCCGTCGAGGGCGTCCACGAGCATCGCGAACGGGGGTGGCAGGCGGCCGTCCGCGCCGGGGAGCACACCGTCCGGCTGCCCGCCGGGCCCGAAGAAGGCCGTCTCGAACCACCCCGGTTCGGCCACGGCGAAGGCGATGTAGCCGAGTCCCACGCCGCGGAGCCGGAGCCGTGCCCGTTCGCGGGGGGCGACGTCCCCCGGAGCCGGCGTCCGCGCTCGCATCCGTTCGGCCATCCGGTCCTGGATCTCCCGCGCGACGGCGGTCAGCAGGGCCTGCCGGTCGGCGAAGTGGCGGTACGCGGCGTTCGGCGAGACCCCGACGCGCCGCGTGACGTCACGCAGCCCCAGGGCGGCCGCCCCCCGCTCCCGCGTCGCGGCGAGACCGGCGTCGACCAGCGCCCTGCGCAGATCGCCGTGGTGGTAGGACTTCTCCGAGCGCGGCACCCTTGACCCTCTTCCCAACCGGTGTGTACGGTGTGAACATTCTACTGCTCCACGGTGCCCGCCCGGCGACGGCGGACCCGCTGCACACGGACGAAGGAGTCCCGGCATGCGGACCCTGGTCATCACCCAGAACATCACCCTCGACGGCGCGGTCGAGATGCTCGACGACTGGTTCGACCCCTCCGGGGAGCCGGACCCGGACTACCTGGACCTGACCCACCAGCAGGACCGGGAGGCGGACGCCTGCCTCCTCGGCCGGCAGACCTTCGAGGACTTCCGCGGCTACTGGCCGCTGCAGACCCACGACGCCACGGGCATCGCCGATTATCTCGACCGGGTGCAGAAGTACGTCGTGTCCTCGACGACGACGGACCCGCAGTGGCGGAACTCGACGATCCTCACCGGCGACCCCGTCGAGCAGGTCCGGGCGCTGAAGGACCGGCCCGGCAAGGACATCGTCTGCACCGGGAGCATCACCCTGACCCACGCCCTCATCACCGCCGGGCTCGTCGACGAGTACCGGCTGTTCACGCACCCCGCCGTCCAGGGCCGCGGGCGGCGGCTGTTCCCGGACGGGCACGTCATCCCGGAGCTGCGGCTGCTCGACGCACGGTCGTTCGGGTCCGGGGTCACCTAC
Organism: Kocuria kalidii; assembly: GCF_044462225.1. Lineage (NCBI taxonomy): Bacteria > Bacillati > Actinomycetota > Actinomycetes > Micrococcales > Micrococcaceae > Kocuria > Kocuria kalidii. The sequence continues at coordinate 8,804 of NZ_JBISWJ010000023.1, forward strand.
GCGGCGTACCGGCCGGTACCGGCCCGTGCGCAGGAGGAGACGCCATGACCGACGGAGGACGGCCCCGCGTCGTCGACCAGGACACCTGGCAGCGGGAGCTCGACGCGCTGCGCGCCCGGGAGAAGGCCGCCACCCGCGAACTGGACGCGATCGCGGCGCAGCGTCGCCGGCTGCCCATGGTCGAGCTGCCGGACTACACCCTCGAGGGCGAGGACGGACCGGTGCGGCTCGTCGACGTCTTCGCCGGGCGGCGGCAGCTCATCACCTACCACCACATGTGGTTCCCCGGCGAGACCTGGCAGTGCGGAGGGTGCACGAGCTTCACCTCGCAGTTCACCCGCCTGGACTTCCTGGACAGCTACGACGCCCGGTTCGTGGTCGTCACCCAGGGCCCGATCGACGAGGCCCTCGCCTACCGCCGCCGGGTGGGCAACCGGATGGACTGGTACTCGAGCGCCGGCAGCCCGTTCGGCGCCGACGTCGGAGCTCCTCCGGGCGGCGGCTTCGCCCTGAACGTGTTCTTCCGGGACGGCGACACCGTCCACCGCACCTGGCACAGCAGCGGTCGCGGCGTCGAGCAGATCAGCCACACGTTCCCGCTCGTCGACCTGCTGCCCTGGGGGCGCCAGGAGGAGTGGCAGGACTCCCCCGACGGCTGGCCGCAGTCCCCCGCCTTCAGCGGGTGGCTCGGGTCCGAGGACGTCGCCGCCCTCTACGGTGGGGAGCCCTGAGCGGACGGCGGCGCTGCGGACGGACACAGCCGCGGCCNGACCGCTCGGCCGGCCGAGCGGTCCCGTGGCCGTGCGGGAACGGTGCACGCCCGTGCCGTCACACCGGGGTGACGTAGGCCCCCGAGATCCCGCCGTCCACGAGGAACGTGGCGGCGTTGACGAACGAGGCGTCGTCGCTGGCCAGGAACGCGACCGCCGCCGCGATCTCCTCGGGCTCCGCGAACCGCCCGGCCGGCACGTGCACGAGCCGGCGCTGGGCCTGCTCCGGGTCCGTGGCGAACAGCTCCTGCAGCAGTGGTGTGTTGACCGGGCCGGGGCACAGCGCGTTCACGCGGATCCCCTCCCGGGCGAACTGCACGCCCAGCTCCCGGCTCATCGACAGCACGCCGCCCTTCGAGGCGCTGTAGGAGATCTGGGACGTGGCCGCGCCCATGACGGCCACGAAGGACGCGGTGTTGATGATGGATCCCCGGCCCTGTTCGCACATGTAGGGGAGCACGTGCTTGCAGCAGTGGAAGACGCTGGTGAGGTTGACCTCCTGGACCCTGCGCCACGCGTCGAGTCCGGTGTCGAGGATCGAGCCGTCGTCGGTCGGGTTGATCCCCGCGTTGTTGAAAGCGATGTCCACCGATCCGTAGGCCTCGTGCGTCGCGGCGTAGAGGGCGATCACGTCGGCCTCGTCCGCCACGTCGGTGCGCACGAACAGACCGCCGACCTCCTCGGCGGCCGCCTCCCCGGCGGCCGGGTTCAGGTCCGCGACGACGACGTGCGCGCCCTCGGCGGCGAGGCGGCGGGCCGCGGCGAGACCGATGCCGCTGGCCCCTCCGGTGATGACGGCGCTGCGGCCGACCAGGCGGCGGGCGTTGACCTCCATGGGTCCTCCTTCGGTGGTGGGGGCTCTCCCGGGACGGGACGAGGGGTGGTGGGCGGGGCGCCGACCGGGGCAGCGGCCGGTGGCCCCGGTCGGTCGCCGCGGTCAGTGACGGCGGTCGGTGGCCTCGGACGGTGGGCTCGGACGGTGGCCTCGGACGGTGGCCTCGGACGATGGGCTCAGTCGGTGGCGATGAACACGTTCTTCGTCTCGGTGAACGCCTGCGGGGCGTCCGGGCCGAGCTCCCTCCCGAAGCCGGACTGCTTGAAGCCGCCGAACGGTGTCCAGTAGCGCACCGAGGCGTGCGAGTTGACGGAGAGGTTCCCGGCCTCGACGGCGCGGGACACGCGCAGCGCCCGCCCGACGTCACGGGTCCAGATCGACCCGGAGAGCCCGTACTCGGTGTCGTTGGCGATCCGGACGGCGTCCGCCTCGTCCTCGAAGGGCACCACCGCCAGCACGGGGCCGAAGATCTCCTCCCGGAACACGCGGGAGTCCGGCGACGGGGTGAGCACGGTGGGCGGGAACCACCAGCCGGGGCCCTCGGGGGCGGTGCCCCGGAAGGCGACGGCCGCGTCGTCGTCGTCGAGGAAGGAGGCCACGGAGTCCCGGTGCGCGGCCGAGACCAGGGGCCCCATCTGCGTGTCCTCGCGCCACGGGTCCCCGCAGGCGAAGTCCCGCACGGCGGGCTCGAGCAGCTCCAGGAACCGGTCCAGCACGGAGCGCTGGACGAGCACGCGGGAGCGGGCGCAGCAGTCCTGGCCGGCGTTGTCGAGGGCGCCGGCGGGGGTGGTGGCGGCGGCGCGCTCGAGGTCGGCGTCCGCGAAGACGATGTTGGAGTTCTTGCCCCCGAGCTCCAGGGTGACGCGCTTGACCTGCTCCGCGCACCCGGCCATGATCCGCCGGCCCACCTCGGTGGAGCCGGTGAACACGACCTTGCGCACGGCGGGGTGGGTCACGAAGCGTTCCCCCACCACCGAGCCCTTGCCGGGCAGCACCGTGAGGACGCCCTCGGGCAGCCCTGCCTCGAGCGCGAGCTCCCCGAGCCGGATCGCGGTGAGCGGGGTGAGCTCGGCCGGTTTGAGCACCACGGTGTTCCCCGCGGCCAGCGCCGGGGCGAAGCCCCACGCGGCGATCGGCATGGGGAAGTTCCAGGGCACGATCACGCCCACCACGCCCAGCGGCTCGTGGAAGGTGAGGTTGACCCCGCCCGGGGCGGGGATCTGCTGTCCCGAGAGCCGCTCGGGCGCGCCGGAGTAGTAGGTCAGCACGTCCCGGACGTTGCCCGCCTCCCAGCGGGCGTTGCCGATCGTGTGCCCCGCGTTGCGGACCTCCAGCCGGGCGAGGTGCTCGAGGTCGGCGTCCACGGCGTCGGCGAAGCGGCGCAGCAGCCGGGCCCGGTCGGCGGGATCCACGGCCCGCCAGGTCTCGAAGGCTCGCCGGGCCCGCTCGACGGCCGCGTCCGTCTGCTCGAGGGACGTCAGCCCGACGGTGCCGACGACCTCCTCCGTGGCGGGGTCGATGATCTGCGTGGTGGTCATGGGATGCGGGTGTCCTCTCGCTGGGGTGCGTGGTCCGCCCCGCCGGCCCTGCGGGGGCGCTCCGGCCGGGCGCGCTCGCGCGCGTAGTCGTGCGCCACGCGGACGAAGCCCTCGAAGAGGCGGGCGTCCTTCCGGTTCTCCTCGGGGTGGAACTGCACGCCGAGCGTCCAGCCGCCCCCGGTGGTCTCGACGGCCTCGACCGTCCCGTCATCGGCGCGGGCGGTGACGACCAGGTCCTCGGCCACCGTCTCCAGGGCCTGGTGGTGGTAGCACGGGGACTCCGCCGTCTCGCCGAGCAGCTCACGGCAGCGGCTGCCCGGCGCGGTGGTGAACTCGACCTCCCCGTACCGGCCCGGTCCGGGCTGGTAGCGCGCGGCGTTCTCGTTGACGTCCGGGAGGTGCTGGATCAGCGTGCCGCCGAGCGCCACGTTGAGGATCTGGGCGCCGCGGCAGATGGCGAACAGGGGCACCCCGCGCTCCAGCGCCGCCCGGGTCAGGGCGAGGTCGTGCTCGTCCCGGGACGGCTGCGAGGAGGTCAGCTCGTGCCGCTCGGCACCGTAGAACCGCGGGTCCACGTCCACGCCGCCGATGACGATCAGCCCGTCCACGAGCTCGAGCACCCCCGGGTCCGTGCCCACCGGCGGCAGCAGCAGGGGCGTGCCGCCGGCCGCGGCGACCGCCTCCACGTAGGCGCCCGGGACGATCGCGGCCACGGAGTTCCAGACGCCCCACGACCCCTCCTGGTAGTAGGTGGTCAGGGCGATCCGGGGCCGGTACCCGGCGCCGGACGGCTCAGAGCCGCTCGAAGCCACGGCGCAGCTCCCAGTCGGTGACGGCGGCCTCGAAAGCCGCCAGCTCCACGTCGGCGTAGTGCACGTAGTGCTCCACCACGTCCTCGCCGAACAGCTCCGGTGCGAGCTCCGACCCGGCCAGCAGGTCGCGGGCCTCGCGCATGGTCGAGGGCACCACGGGGGCGTCGGACTCGTAGGCGTTGCCCTCGGTCATCGGCTCGAGCTCGAGCTCCTGCTCGATGCCGTGCAGCCCGGAGGCCAGCATCGCGGCGAGCGCCAGGTACGGGTTCACGTCCCCGCCGGGGAGCCGGTTCTCCATCCGGGCGGACTGGCCGCTGCCGACCAGGCGCACGGCGCACGAGCGGTTGTCCACGCCCCAGGCCACCGAGGTGGGGGCGAAGCTGCCCTCGACGAAGCGCTTGTAGGAGTTGATCGTGGGGGCGTAGAACAGCGTGAACTCGCGCATGGTCCGCAGCACCCCGGCGATGAAGTGCTCGTACGTCCGGGACCGGGCGTCCCGTTCGCGGTCCCAGAAGACCAGCTCGCCGTCGGGCCCGCGCAGGGACATGTGGATGTGGCAGGAGCTGCCCTCGCGCTCGTTGGGCTTGGCCATGAAGGTGATCGACTTCCCCTGCTGGTGGGCGATCTGCTTCGAGGCCAGCTTGTAGACCACGTGGTTGTCCGCCGTGACCATGCCGTCGTCGTAGCGGAACGCGATCTCGTGCTGACCGAGGTTGCACTCGCCCTTCGCGGACTCCACGGTCAGCCCGGCCGCGTACATCGTGTTGCGGATCTCCCGCAGCAGCGGCTCGACCCGCTGGGAGCCCAGCACCGAGTAGTCCACGTTGTACTGGTTGGCCGGGACCAGGTTCCGGTAGCCGGCGTCCCAGGCGTCCTCGTAGCTCGTGTTGTACACGCAGAACTCCAGCTCGGTGCCCGTGACCATCCGGAAGCCCATGTCCCGGGCACGGTCGAGCTGACGGCGCAGCATGGCCCGCGGCGACATCGGGATGGGCTGCCCGCCGTGTCCGGTGAGGTCGCACTGGATCATGACCTGGCCGGGGTTGTGGGGCATCAGCCGGATGGTGTCGAGGTCCATGTCGAACTCCATGTCCCCGTAGCCGGAGGACCAGTCACTGATCGAGTAGCCGCCCACGGTGTTCATCTCCGTGTCCACGGCCAGCAGGTAGTTGCAGCCCTCGGCGCCCTCGTCGAGCACCGAGTCCAGGAAGAACTGCGCGTGGTTGAGCTTGCCCTGCAGTCGTCCCTGCATGTCGGTGAAGGCGAGCACCACGGTGTCCACCAGCCCGTCGGCGACGTGCCGGCGCAGCTGCTCGACGGTGAGCATGCGGTCGTTGCGCGGGTGCTGGGCGATCTCGGTCATGGGTCCGTCCTTCGTCGCGGGAGCCGTGGGACGGGGCGGGCCGGGAGGCCGCGCCCCGGGTGGTCAGTGCAGGTCCGCCTCGGCGGTGCGGATCTGGGCGAACTCCTCCTCGGGGGCGTGCCCCACGAGGTGGTGCCGGCTGTAGAACCAGTAGTAGGCGAGGAAGACGACGAACACGAGGGCGGTGATCGAGGCCGCGACCACGTCGACCAGGAACGTCGCGACGACGGCCACGAGCGCCAGCACGAGGGCGATGCCGGTGGTGACCACGCCGCCCGGGGTGCGGTAGCCGCGCGGGAGGTCGGGCTCGCGCACGCGCAGCACGATGTGGGAGAGGTTGAGCAGCACGTAGGAGACCGTGGCGCCGAACACCGCGATGTTGATGAGCAGCCCGCCGTCCCCGGTGACCGCGGCGAGGACGAAGCCGATGGTGCCCGGCACGATGAGCGCCACCCAGGGGGTCCTGCGCTTGCCGGTCAGCGAGAGCCAGCGGGGCAGGTAGCCCGCCCGGGAGAGCGCGAACAGCTGCCGGGAATAGGCGAACATGATGGAGAAGAAGCTCGCGACCAGTCCGGCCAGGCCCGCGTAGTTGACGATGTTCGCCATCACGCTGTCCTGCCCCGCGACCGTGCGGATCGCCTCCGGCAGCGGGTTGTCGGAGGTGCTCATCGCCTCCGAGCCGGCCGCCCCGGGGACGAGCACGAGCATCAGCGCGCCGGAGACCAGCAGGAACAGCATGGCCACGATGATCCCGCGCGGCATGTCGCGGCGGGGGTCGGCGGTCTCCTCGGCGGCGAGCGGGACGCCCTCGATCGCCAGGAAGAACCAGATGCCGTAGACCAGGGCGGCCATCGCCCCCGCGTACCCCATGGGCAGGAACGCGCTCGCCCCCACCGCGTCGTTCGGGACGATGTCGAAGAGGTTGGCGGTGTCGAAGTGCGGCACGAGCGCGACGACGGTCACCCCCAGCGCGAGGACCGCGACCACGGTGATCCCGAACATCAGCTTGAGCGCCTCGCCGACCCCGTACATGTGGATGCCCATGAACACGAGGTAGGTGACCAGGTAGACCGGCCAGGAGTTGGTGATGCCGAACAGGCCCAGCGCCTCGATGTAGCCGCCGATGAACGTGGCGATCGCCGCCGGGGCCACGGCGTACTCGATGAGCACGGCCATCCCGGTGGCGAAGCCGCCGAGCGGGCCCAGGGCGCGCCGGGCGAACCCGTAGCCGGCGCCCGCGGTGGGCAGGGTCGAGGACAGCTCGGCGAGCCCGAAGACCATGCAGGTGTACATGAGGCCCATGAGGACGAAGGCGATGAGCAGGCCGCCCCACCCGCCCTCGGAGAGCCCGATGTTCCAGCCGGAGAAGTCCCCGGAGATGACGTAGGCGATGCCCAGGCCCGCGAGCAGGACCCAGCCGGCCGCCCCGGACCGGAGCTGGCGGTGCTGGAAGTACTCGTCGTTGCGGTTGGACGGTGCTGGGGAGTCGGACATGGGACGAGCCCTCCGGGTTCCACAAAGGTCTGAAATCAGACGTATGGCGCGAGTGGTCATAGTCTGTGGGCTCTCCCGCGGACCGTCAAGACCACCTCGGACCCGGTCGGCTCCTCCCGCACCGCACCGGGTGCCGGCCGGGCGACGCGCGGGACGGCCGCCCGGTGGTGGCGGTCGTGGCGGATGCCGCAGAATGGAGGGCATGAACCAGACCAGCGCACCGAACTCCTCCCGCCCCGACTCCAGGAACTCCGGTCAGGGCCGTTCCTGGGCGTTCATCGCCATCGCGGCCGGCTTCCTCGTCTCCGCCGCACTGATCATCGCGGTGGGCGTGGTCGCCCTCGACCTCACCAGCTAGCGGTCCCGGCCGGCAGTGAGGAGCGCCGCCCGGCCCGCGCCGGGCGGCGCTCCTCGTGGCGGACGGAGTGGGGGCGACGTGCGGGCGGCGTGAAGAACGCGTCAAGAAACGCCCCGGCAGTGTCAGGGCGGCGTTAAGAAACCGTGTGCGGTGCCCGCCCGTGGTGTGGACTGCTCGTGCGGTCCCGCAGAGTGCGAGCCGTCGCAGCGGGCGGACGAGAGAGGCTCCACATGGACATGACCACGGTCGCGGGGCCCCGGCCGGACGAACCACCGGCCGACGCCGACGATCCTGCCCGGTCGTCCCCCGGTGACGACCGGAGGGGCCGTCCGCGCGTGGTCGTGGCCGTGGCGGGCGGCCCGGAGTCGGAGGCGCTGATCCGGCGGGGCGCCCGGGTCGCGGAGCGCTTCCCGGACGGGGAGCTGATGGCGGTGCACGTCGTCGCCGGTTCCCGGCAGCACGCCGCCGAGCCGGCCGCCCTGTCCCGGCAGCGTCGGCTGGTCGAGTCGCTCGGGGGGACGTGGCACACCGTCCTCGGGAACGACGTGGCGACCGCGCTGCTGGACTTCGCTCGCAGCATCGCCGCGTCCCAGCTGGTCGTCGGCGTCGACCGCCGCACGCCGACGACCCGGTTCCGGGCACCGGGGACCGGTGCCCGGGTGGTCGACGCCGCCGGGGCCCTCGACGTGCACCTGCTCTCCCACGACCGGGCCGCCGGGAGCGGCCCGTGGCGCCGGCGCGCCACGGCCCTGAGCCGGAACCGGCAACTGGCCGCCTGGTTCCTGGCGGTGACCGGGTCCGTGGCGCTGACCGCGGGGTTCCTCACCGCGGGGACCGGCACGGCAGCGCTGAGCCTGAACTTCCTGTGCCACCTCACCCTGGTCGTCTTCGTGGCCATCCTGGGCGGGTGGTGGCCGGCGCTGGGCGCGGCGCTGCTGAGCACGATGCTCATCAACTGGTTCTTCACCCCGCCCACCCGGATGCTGGTCATCCACCACCCCGAGAACATCGTGGCCCTGGGCCTGTTCCTGCTGGTGGCCGCCGGCGTCGCCCGGGTGGTCGACGTCGGGGCCCGGCGCACGGACGAGGCCGGCAGCGCCCGCCACCAGGCCGGGATGCTGTTCGAACTGGCCGGCGGGGTGATCAGCGAGGGTCTGAGCGTCCAGGCCCTGCTGGACCGGCTCCGGCTCACCTACGCCCTGCAGGGGGTCGCCCTGGTGGAGCACGCCGAGGGCCCCGGTGAGCAGGGCGGCCGGACCACGGTCCTGGGCTCCGGCGGCCGGGTCCCGGTGCTCGGGGTCTGCGACAACACCGTGGTGGTCGACGACCACCACCTCCTGCTGATCGACGGCCTGCCCAAGGAGGCCTCGGACCAGGGGGTGCTGGAGGCGTTCGCCGGGCGCATCAGCGGGGTGCTCCAGCAGCAGGCTCTCGACGAGGCCCGGCTGGAGGCGCGGGAGCTGGCTGCGGGCAACGCCATGCGCACGGCGTTGCTGGCGGCCGTCTCCCACGACCTGCGCACCCCGCTGGCGGCGATCAAGGCGTCCGTCTCGAGCCTGCGCATGGAGGACGTGGTGCTCCCCGACGAGGACCAGGACGAGCTGCTGGCCAACATCGAGGAGTCCGCGGACCAGCTCGCCGAACGGGTGGACGACCTGCTGGACATGAGCCGCATCCAGTCCGGGCAGCTGGTCGTCCACCGGACGGCCCTGGACCTGGGGGACCTCGCCGAGAGCGCCGTCCGCAGCGCCACCGGCGCCGATCAGGCGACCCGGGTCAGCATCGACATCGCACCGGACGCGCCCCCGGTGCTCGGCGACCACGGGCTCCTGGTCCGGGTGGTCGCCAATCTCGTGGAGAACGCGCTGAAGCACAGCGGTCCCTCCCCCGTGGTGCTCCGGTCGGCGACGCGGCCGGGATGGGTCCAGCTGCTCGTGGTCGACCGCGGCCCCGGCGTCCCGGCTCCCGACAGGGACCGGATCTTCCAGCCGTTCCAGCGCCTGGGCGACCGGGAGGCCGGCTCCGGCGTCGGACTCGGGCTCGCCGTGGCCCGCGGCCTCGCCGAGGGCATGGGCGGGCACGTCCGGGCCGAGGACACCCCGGGCGGCGGTCTCACCATGGTCCTCGGCCTGCCGGCCGTGGACCCCGCCGACCGCGGGACGGCAGGAGCCGCCGGGACGGCCGCCGAGGACGGCGAACCGTGAACCCGAGCGTGCTCGTCGTCGAGGACGACTCCCACATCGCCCGGGCCCTGGTGGTGAACCTCGAGGCCCGCGGCTACCGGACGCACTGGGCCGCCACCGGGCACCGGGCCCTGGACCTGGCCGCCCACGAGCACCCCGACGTCGTGCTGCTCGACCTCGGGCTGCCGGACATGGAGGGCCGAGAGGTCATCGAGGGCATCCGGGGCTGGTCCCCCGTGCCGATCATCGTGGTCTCCGCCCGGCACGAGTCCCACAGCAAGGTCGACGCCCTGGACCGCGGTGCCGACGACTACGTGACCAAGCCCTTCGCCATGGACGAGCTGCTCGCCCGGTTGCGCGCCGCCCTGCGCCGCGCCCAGCCGGCTCCGGGCGAGGCCGTGGTCGCCACGTCCGACGGGCGGCTGTGCATCGACCTGGCCCACCGGGAGATCACCGTCGAGGGCGACCCGGTGCGGCTGACCAAGCTCGAGTGGCGCCTGGTGGAGGTCCTCGCCCGGAACCCGCACCGGCTGATCGGCCGCGCGGAACTGCTCACGACCGTCTGGGGCCCCGGGTACGGCGAGGAGTCCAACTACCTGCGGGTCTACATGTCGCAGATCCGCGCCAAGCTCGAGCCCGACAGCTCCCGCCCCCGCTACTTCCGCACCGAGCTGGGCATCGGCTACCGGTTCACGCCCTGAGGGCCGGCGCCCGCCGCGCGGAACGACCCTCCCGGGCCCGCCCCGCGGCACCGCGGGGACGGCAGACCGGGACAGCACTGCGGGGACAGCAGCACGGGACCGTCCGCGGAGCGCACGGTCCGGGTGCCCGGCACGGAGGACGACCTCGTCGTCCGCCCGCCCGCGGCACGCGACCCGTCCTCCCGCCCTTCCCCGACCGATCCACGACAAGACCCACGACCAGACCCACGACCAGATGATCCGGAGGACCCGTGCACCGCGCAGCGAGGAACAGCGGGAGTTTCATGCCTCTCGACGAGGCGCTGTACCGCACCCGCATCCGGCGGTTGACCGGCCGGCCCCGGCTGCGACGCCCGCACCGGCCGCGGCCTCCCCGCAGCACGGACCCGCGGGAGGTCACCCCGGCGCGGGTCGCCCAGCTCATCATGGGAGCCTTCGGAACGGCCCTGCTGATCGGGACCGTGCTGCTGCTGCTGCCCGTCGCACGGGTCGGCCCCGGCGGGGCGAGCCTCCTGCAGGCCGTGTTCACCGCCGCCTCCGCGGTCTGCGTGACCGGGCTCGTGGTGGTGGACACCCCCACGTTCTGGACCCCGTTCGGCCAGGCCGTGATCCTGGGACTCATCCAGATCGGCGGGTTCGGGGTCATGTCCTTCACCACCATGCTCGGCATCCTGCTGGCCCGCCGGCTCCGCCTGGCCTCTCGCATCCTGGCGTCGACCGAGACCAAGAACCAGGGACGCGGCGACATCGGACGGGTCCTGCTCCGCATCCTGGCCACCGCCCTGACCCTGGAGGCAGCCGTGGCCGTGGTGCTGGCCCTGCGCTTCCTGGTCGGCTACGACTACCCGCTGGGCCGGGCCGTCTGGCACGGGGTGTTCCACGCCGTCTCGGCCTTCAACAACGCCGGGTTCGCGCTGTACTCCCTGTCCCTGATGGACTTCGCCACCGACCCGTGGATCTGCCTTCCCGTCGTCGTCGCGGTCGTTCTGGGCGGACTCGGGTTCCCCGTGCTCTACCAGCTGCGTAAGGAGTGGCGGCTGCCGCGGCGCTGGACCGTGAACACCCGCATCGTGCTCTTCGCCACCGGCGTCCTGCTGAGCGCCGGCACCGCGTTCCTCTGCGCGGTGGAGTGGACCAACCCCGGGACACTGGGACCGATGGAGCCCTCGGAGAAGCTGCTGGCAGGGTTCTTCCAGTCGGCCATCGCCCGCACCGCCGGGTTCAACAGCATCGACATCGCCGCGATGCACCCGGTCTCCTGGCTCGGCCTGGACGTCCTGATGCTCATCGGCGGTGGCCCCGCCGGCACCGCGGGCGGGCTGAAGGTGACCACGTTCGCGGTGCTGGGCTTCATCGCCTACACGGAGATCACCGGAGGAGCCGCGGTCAACGTGCTCGGGAAGCGGCTCTCGCGCTCCGTGCAGCGCCAGGCGACCACCGTGGTCGTGCTCGCCCTCGGCGCCGTCATCACCGGCACCATGGCGCTGATGCTCCTGCACGAGGACCTGGGACTGGACCGCCTGCTGTTCGAGGCGGTCTCGGCCTTCGCCACCGTGGGACTGTCCACCGGGATCACCGCCGACCTCTCCGCGCCGGCCCAGTGCGTGCTCATCGCCCTGATGTTCCTGGGACGCCTGGGGCCCGTCACCGTGGCCACCGCCATCGCCTACCAGCACCGGCGCACCCTCTACGAACTGCCCGAGGAACGTCCCCTGATCGGCTGAGCCCCGCCCGGCCCACCAGCGGTCAGCACGCAGCCGCCCGCCCCCTGAAACGCACCCGATCCTCCTGGAGGTCCCCGATGTTCTCCCCCCGTCCCGACACTGCTCCCGCCCACCGCCCCGCAGGACGCAGGAACCGCGGCCCGGGCACCGTGGCCGTCATCGGCCTGGGCCGCTTCGGGTCCGCCCTGGCGCTGGAGCTGATGCGCAACGGCGCCGAGGTCCTCGGCATCGACACCCGGGAGGAGGTGGTCCAGGAGCTGAACGGGCAGCTCACCAGCGTGGTCCGGGCGGACGCCACCCAGGAACAGGTCCTGCGCCAGCTCGGGGTGGACGAGTTCGACAAGGTCGTGGTCGGCATCGGCTCCGACGTCCAGGCCAGCATCCTGACGACGTCACGGCTGCTGAAGTTCGCCCGGCCCGAGGTCTGGGCCAAGGCCATCACCGGCCCGCACGCCGAGATCCTGGACCAGCTCGGCGTGCACCACGTGATCCGCCCCGAGCACGACATGGGGGTGCGTGCGGCGCACCTGATCCAGGGCCGCGTCCTCGACTTCCTGGCCATCGACGAAGGGTTCGCGCTCATCCGGTGCGCCGCGCCCGCCACCGTCCAGCAGCGGCCCCTCGACGCCCTCGCCGTGCGGCGCAACCACGGGGTGTCCATCGTCGCGGTCCGCCGGCCGGACGAGCCCTGGGGGGCGATCGAGCCGGGCACCGTCCTTCACGAGAGCGACCAGATCCTCGTCACCGGACCCACCGGGAAGGTGGAGGCCTTCAGCAACCTCGCGTGACGGCCGTTCCCGTGCGGTGCCGGCACGGTGCCTCCGGCCGGCCTCCCGGACGACGTCCCGGACGAGCTCCCGGACCGTGACACGATGGGCGCACGCCGCACCGCAGGGAGGAGCGCCACCGTGAGCGACCCCGTCCAGCACCCCCTCATCCGGCCCGTGCGCCAGGGCAACGCCTTCGAGGAGGCCGTGGAGCGGATCCTTGACTCGATCCGGCTCGGCCTGTTCCGCAAGGGGGAGCGGCTCCCGCCCGAGCGGGAGACCGCGGCGATGCTCGGCATCTCCCGCGCCACCCTCCGGGAGGCCCTGCGCGAGCTCCAGGCGGCCGGGGTCCTGGAGGTGGTGCGCGGCCGGTACGGCGGGACCTTCGTGACCGGCCGCACCGCCCTGCCGGACGAGACCCTCCCCCCGGTGGACCCCGCGGAGGTCGAGGACGTGCTCGTGTTCCGCGCCGTCGTCGAACCCGCCGCGGCGGAGCTGGCCGCGGCGGCGGCCCTCAGCGCGGCGGCACGGGAGCACCTGCTCTCGTGCCTGCGGCAGGTCGAGCAGAGCGCCCCGGCGGACTACCGCCCCGCCGACGCCCGCTTCCACATCGCCGTCGCCGAGCTGGGCGGCTGCCCGAGCCTCGTCCGCGCCGTCGCGGAGGTGCGGTCCCGGGCCAGCGACCTGCTGGACCGGATCCCCGTGCTCCCGGTCAACCTCGAGCACTCGGACCGCCAGCACCGCGAACTCACCGACGCCGTCCTGGCCGGCGACGCCCCCGCCGCCCGCGCCGCCTCCCTCGCGCACCTGGAGGGAACGGCCGCGCTGCTGCGCGGTTTCCTCGGGCACGGGGCGGGAGCCCCCGCCGACGACGCCCGGCGGTAGTCGCACCCGTCCGGCGGGACCGGCCGCCCGTGCGGATCCCGGGGAGGCCGCGGCACGGGGATCCTGCGCGGTGTCCACGCTGTCCGTCCGGGACGGCGGGAACCGAAGCGGGCGGCCCGGGCGCGCGCCGCCCCGGTGCTCGCAGCCGCCCGCCGCGCGGCCGGGCCTCGGGCCCGGCCGGTGCGTCAGTAGAACAGCGCGCTCACCCGGACGAGGGTCGCCGTCACTCCGTAGGCCAGCGGGACCCCGACGAGGGCCCAGCCCAGTGCCAGTCGTGCACGGGTCATGTCATGCCTCCTTCGCGAGGGCGGCGGTCTCGGACGGTTCGGCCTCGGGCTCGTGGTACTTCGCGTCCACGGGCTTCACCAGGAGGTTGGCCACGAAGCCGACGATCAGGAGGGCCACCATGGTCAGCAGCGCCGGCTGGTACGCCTGCGACGTCAGCTCACCAGGAGTGCCCTGGGCGTCGAGGAACGCGTTGACGATGAGGGGCCCGGCGATGCCCGCGGCGGACCAGGCCGTGAGCAGACGGCCGTGGATGGCCCCCACCTGGAAGGTCCCGAAGAGGTCCCGCAGATAGGCCGGCACCGTGGCGAAGCCGCCGCCGTAGAAGGAGATGATGACGAAGCCCAGCAGCACGAAGAGCAGCGTGGAGGTCGAGCCGAACAGCGCCAGCACGGTGTAGAGGACCGCCCCGACGCCGAGGTAGACCATGTAGATGCGCTTGCGTCCCAGGATGTCCGAGGTGGTGGACCACACGAAGCGACCGCCCATGTTGCCGATGGACAGCAGTCCCACGAAACCGCCGGCCACGGCCACCGTCACGAGGGAGGTGCCGTCCGCCTGCCGGAAGAAGTCCTGGATCATGGGGGCGGCCTGCTCGAGGATGCCGATGCCGGCGGTCACGTTGCAGAACAGCACGATCCACACGAGCCAGAACTGCCGCGTGCGGATCGCGTTGCGGGCCGAGACGTGGTTCTTGGTGACGAGGGCCTTCGTCTTCACCTTCGAGGGGTCGAATCCCGCGGGCTTCCAGTCCTTGGCGGGGACCTTGATCGTGAAGGCACCGAAGAGCATGTACGCGAGGTAGACGACCGCGAGGGTCAGGAACAGCTTGCCGACGGCGTCGCCGCTCGCCACCCAGCCCGGCGTACCGGAGTCGGGGTCGTAGAAGCTGAGCAGGGCCGCGGAGAGGGGGCTGGCGATGAGCGCCCCGCCGCCGAAGCCCATGATCGCCATGCCCGTGGCGAGACCCGGACGGTCGGGGAACCACTTGATCAGCGTGGAGACGGGAGAGATGTAGCCGATGCCGAGGCCGATGCCGCCGATGACCCCGTAGCCCAGGTAGACGACCCAGAGCTGCTCGGTGAAGATGCCGAGCGCGCCCACCAGGAACCCGCCGGACCACAGCAGCGCCGCGGTGAACATCGCCTTGCGCGGCCCGCCGGTGTCCACCCACGTGCCGAAGACGGCCGCGGACAGGCCCAGCATCACGATCGCGATGGAGAAGATGATGCCGATCTGGGTCAGGCTCGCGTCGAAGTGCTCCACGAGGGCGTTCTTGTACACGCTGGTGGCGTAGGCCTGGCCGATGCACAGGTGCACCGCGAGGGCGGCCGGCGGTATGAGCCAACGGTTGAATCCCGGCGGCGCCACCGAGTGCTGTCGATCAAGCCATCCCATGCCCCGACTCCTCATCTCCTGTGGACCCTGCGTGCTCTCCTGCGGACCCTGCGCGACGCGGCGCACTCCGGGCGGAGCGCGCACACCCCGGCCGGGCACCCGACGGTGAAGCATGTCACATCAACGACACGAATGGGAAGCACCCTGCCGAACGACTCGCCGGGGCCGAGCGGCTCAGCCTCCGCGCAGAGACCGCCACAGACGCCGGCAGAAGGCCACGAACCCCTTCTCCCGCACGGTCCGCTCCAGCCGCTCGATCTGCAGCGACTGGGCGCGGACCACGTCGAGCAGGTCGTGCGCGAGCCCCTCCGCCGCATCCAGCCGCCGGTGCAGGCCACCGGCCTCCTCGGCCACCGCGCGGCGCAGGTACAGGGGCAGGCCGATGCCGTTCTCCGCGGTCCACTGCCTGAGGTGCCGGTCGCGCACAGCCAGCTCGTCGGAGCCGGCGGAGGACCCTCCCGCCGGCTCCGCGGGCAGCGGCGCGTCCCCGGGGAGCAGACCCGCGGTGAAGGTCTCGAGGAACCGGAGCACGAACTCCCAGTCCGCCGCCGCGTCCAATGTCTCGTCGTAGTCGCCGAGCACCCCGTGCACCGCGCGGCGGTACAGGAAGGTCGGGCCGACCGTGGTGAGGTCGCCGTCGAGCACGTCGGTGAGGGTGAGGGCCTGCCGGTCCGCACGCACGCGCTCCTGCCCCGGCCCCCCGGTCGGGGCCCGCTCGCCCGGCGCGCGCACCACCACCCCGTCGTCCGCCACGAGCGGGTTCTCGAGACGGGCCACTGCACCCTGCAGGACCAGGGGGTGCCACCCGTCGGACCCGTCGTGCAGGACGACGAGCTCCGAGTCCGCGGCCCGCAGCCCCCGGTTGGCCGCCGCCCCGGGGCCCATGGGCCTCCGGTGGTGCAGCACCGTCACGCGTCCGGCGAGCTCGTCCCGCCGCTGCACCAGGAGGTCGTCCAGTGCGACGGGGTCGCCGCCGTCGTCCACGACCACCAGCCGCCAGTCGGTGAACGTCTGCGCCAGGACGTCGTCCAGGGCCCGGGCAGGACGCCCCGACCGGTGCCCGCACCGGAGCACGACCGCCACGGTGGACCGTTCGGGCGGCACCCCGGGGACCGTGTAGCGGCGGCGGAGGGAGCGCACCACCGGGGCGCCGACCCCGCGCGGCGCGGCCGCGACCTCCCGCACGCCCGGTGGCCGCCCGCCGCGGAGCACCCCGACCACGTCGTCCCACCACCGGGCCGCGGACTCGCGCACCACCGGATCGGCGTCCGCCAGCGCCGACCGGACCGCCCCGCGGTGCTCGACCGCCTCCGTCGCCCACTGCTGGACGGCCGCCCGGGTGTCCCACGCCACGTCCCCCGGGGTGAGCAGCGCCGCCAGGGGCGCCACGCCGTCGTGCAGTCCCCAGCGACTCAGCACATCATCCATGCGCGTCAGGGAATACTTGTCCGGCGCCACGGGGAGGACCACGGCGTGCGCCGCCAGGCCCAGGACCGCGGCACGCCCGCAGGTGGTCAGGACATAGTCCGCCCGGCGCAGCACCGAACCCGCGGCGTCCGGGTCGGCCCGGTCCGCGCCCGGGTCGGCCCGGTCCGCGCCCGGGTCGGTCCGGCCCTCGTCCGGGTCGGCGCTGCTCCCGTTCGTGCCGGCCTCGTCCGTGCCCGCCGGGCCCCACCGGACGTCCTCCCGCAGCAGCGCCGCCACGCCCGCCGCGAACTCCTCGTCCGCCGGCGTGCCGCCGCACGCCAGGAGGGTGACCGCCCCCTCCGTCCGGTGCACCAGGGCGTCCAGCGCGGCGGCGAGCACGGGTGCGGCCTCGCCCGGGGAGAACGGCCCCGCCGGGGCCCCGACCGCGGCGACGATCCGGACCCGCTCCTCGTGCACGCCCGGCCGGTCCGCGTGCACGCCCGGCCGGTCCTCCTGCGCCGGTCGACGGGACGGGGCCTCGAGCTGCGGCAGGAGCAGCGCGTCCTCCCAGCCGACGCGCAGGGCGGGGTGGCCGGGGCACAGCCGGCGGGCCACCGCCAGGGACGACTCGTCCCGCAGGCCCACCAGGGATGCGGCGGACAACAGCTCGCGCAGGGCCTCGGCCGGAACGGTCGCGGGATCGAGGGCGAGTCCGCTCACCACGACCGGTCGACCGGCACCCACCGCGCTCCGGACCTGCTCGAGCCGGCTGCGGAGGTGGGGCTCCTCGACGACCGGGTCCGCCCCGAGGCTCACCAGGAGGGGGACCTCCGCCCCGGGCGGCCGCTCGGGTGACTCGACACCGGGTCCGGACCCGAGCGCCGGTGCGGACCCGGACCGGGAGCCGGGCCCGCGCGCGGACTGCGGCACGGACCGGGATTCGGACTGCGGCTCGGCCTGTGACTCGGCCTGTGACTCGGCCTGTGACTCGGACGGACCGTGCCCGGGCACGGGTGCGGCCACGCGGCCCGCCGGATCGACGAGCTCCACCTCGACCCCGCGCAGGGCGAGCTCGCCGAGGAGGCCGCGGAGCTCGTGCTCGTCCCACGGACGGTGCCCCGTCCCGGCGGGACTGCGGAGAACGTCGATGCGCATGGCGGAGCGGTCCCTTCCTCGGACGATGCGTGCCCGGCCATTCTCCCAGCCGCACCCCGGCGGGCTCGCACCCGGCCCGGTCCGGAGCACGGGCCGCCCGCCGCGGCCGCCCGTCCGGCCGCGGCGGGGTGTACGGAGTTGCAGGTCCGCACGAAAGCGCCTTGCCCGCGCGTGCGCGGGTCCGCCACTGTGGAGGGACACACAGAGCACCATCTCCGTCGGCGGCGACCGCCCGGAGGATCCCGTGACCTGAGGTCCCCTGCTCGACCGCCACATATTCTGCTATGGACATATAGGCGGACGCCGCAGGGCCGGCCCGGTCCCGGACCTCGCGCTGCCGGAGCGAGCCGGACACCTCCGGCTCCGGAGATCCCGCCCGACCCGGTCGCGGGAGACGTCGAGGAGTCCCACCATGTTGAATGCCGCCGTCATCAGCCCCCAGCCCATGACGCGCATCGCGATGCAGCGCGAGGCCGCCGAGCACCCGGAGCACGGCGTGCGGGTGGGCGCAGCGGCCGGGAACGTGCCGGAGTTCCTGGCCCTGCACCCGGCCGAGGAGACGGTGGTCCTGCTGAGCCTGAACACCATGGACGGCCGGAGTCTCGTGCAGAACGTCACGGACCTCACCGCGCACGAGCACACCGTGGTGGTGCTGGTTCCGCCCGACGACCTCTGCCGGGTCCGGTCCGCGTTCGCCTGCGGGGCCGCCGGAGCCGTGGGAAAGTGCGAGCCCATCAAGAGCGTCTTCCGGACCATGCGCCTCGCCAAGCAGCTGGGCCACTTCATGAGCGACATGCTCCAGGCGGCCCTGGCCGAGCTGCCCAGCCAGGCACCCGCCAAGCTGTCCGCCCGGGAGCGCGAGGTGCTCGCGCTCTACGTGGACGGCCTCCAGGAGCAGGAGGTCGCCGGCCGGCTGCGCATCGCGGAGTCCACGGTGGAGGAGCACCTCAAACGGATCCGGCGCAAGTACCTGCTGGTGGACCGTCCGGCGCGCACCAAGCTCGAGCTCTACAAGCGGGCCGTCGAGGACGGGATCATTCCCCCCGTGCTGCCGCTGGCCTGATCGCCGGCCCGTGCGGACCGTTGTGACCTGTGCGCGGCGCTCCTAGACTGGTGGCACCACCACGCGCCGTTCCGCGTCCCCCGCGCCGGAACCGTAGCCCCGGCGGGGTCCAGCGCCCGCACCGCACCGCGTGCGCCCGGGATCCCACCGGCACCGCCGACGCCGGTCCGCACCGCCGTCGAGCACGAGCAGCAGGCCGGGGGCCCGCGCCTCCGCACAGAGGAAGCCAGTCCGATGGACATCGTGGAGCATGGGGAACGCGACACCGAGATCGCCCGGGAGCTCGAGAAGCTGCGGACGAGACTGACGGGGGAGCTGGTCGAGCCCGGCGACCCCGAGTACGACGAGGCCAGACGGGTCTGGAACGGCATGGTCGACGTGCGGCCCCGCGCCGTCGTGCGGGCGGGGTCCGTCGCCGACATCGACCCGGTGCTCGCCGCCGCGCAGCACACGGGCCTGCCGCTCGCCGTCCGCGGCGGCGGGCACAACATAGCCGGCCACGGCACCGTGGCGGACGGCCTGGTGCTGGACCTGGCGGCGCTGCGCCGGGTCGAGGTGGATCCCGGCACCCGGCTGGTCACCGTCGAGCCCGGCGCGACCCTCGCCGACGTGGACCGCGCCACCACGCCGCACGGGCTCGCCGTGCCCGTCGGGGTGGTCAGCGCCACCGGGATCGCGGGCCTGACCCTCGGCGGCGGCGTGGGCTGGCTGACCCGCAGCAACGGCCTGACCCTCGACAACCTCGTGGACGCCGAGGTGGTCACGGGGACCCGGGAGCACCTGCACGCCAGTGCCGAGCACAACCCGGACCTGTTCTGGGGCATCCGCGGCGGCGGGGGGAACTTCGGCGTCGTGTCCTCCTTCACGTTCCGGGCCCGGGAGCTGCCGCCCTCCGTCCTGGGCGGCAACCTCCTCTACGGTCGCGACAAGTGGCGCACGGCCCTGCAGGCGTTCGCCCGCTGGACGGCCGACCTGCCGGACGAGATGAACGGCATCATCTCGATCCTCCGGTTCCCGCCCGGCTTCGGGATGGGCGACGAGCCCTGGCTGATCATCGGCTTCGCCTGGATGTCGCCCGACCACGACGAGGGCCTGCGGCTGGTCGAGCGGCTGCGCGCCGACGCCCCGCCCGACGAGGAGGAGGTCGGACCGGTGCAGTGGACCGAGTGGCAGTCGGCCATGGACGAGCTCTTCCCGAAGGGCGCGCGCGGCTACTGGAAGAACGCGTCCTTCTCCCGGCTCGACGACGAGGTGGTCGACGCGCTGCTCGGATTCGCCTCCGAGATCACCTGGTTCGGCACGGGCATCGACATCCACCACATGGAGGGGTTCTTCGGGCGGGTGCCGGCAGGCGCCACCGCCTTCCCGAACCGGTCCGCGCGGTACTGGCTCAACGTCTACGGCTACTGGCAGGACGCCGCCGAGGACGCCCGTCTCACGGCGTTCGCGCGGAGGGCCCACGCCGCTATGGAGCCGTTCGCCGAGATCGGCCAGTACGTGAACTTCCTGGGCGCCGAGCACGGCCCGGTCACCCCCGAGGCGGCGCGGCAGGCCTACGGGGAGCGCACGCACCTGCGGCTCGTCGAGCTGAAGAACCGCTACGACCCCGGCAACCTGTTCCGCCGCAACCACAACATCCTGCCGAGCGCCGCCTGACGGCACCCGGCCGAGAAGGAGGACAGTCCGGTGGGACAGCATGTGCACGCAGGAGCACTCGACATCTGGACGGAGCAGGTGGGCGACGGCCCCGACGTCCTCCTGATCGGCGGACTCGGTGACACCGTCGAGTCCTGGCAGTTCCAACTGGAGGGCCTGGCCGACCGCTACCGGCTCACGGCGTTCGACAACCGGGGGGCGGGACGCACCACCCTGCCGGACGACGCCCTCACAGTGGAGGCCATGGCCGACGACGCCGCGGAGGTGCTCCTCGCGCTCGGCATCGGATCGGCCCACGTGGCCGGTTTCTCCGGCGGGAGCATCATCGCGCAGGAGCTGGCGCTGCGCCACCCCGAGGTCGTGCGCAGCCTGGTGCTGCAGAGCACATGGTCGGCCATGGACCCCTACCTGCGGGCCTGGGGAGAGTTCGTCCGCTGGCTCGTCGGTGCCGCACCTGGTGAGCGGGAGTTCCTGGAGTGGTTCTTCCTGTTCATCTACACGCCCCGGGCCCACAACGACGGGACGGTGGCCGGGATCGTCGACGAGGCCCTCGCCTTTCCGCACAAGCAGCCGCCCGAGAACGTGCAGCGCCATCTGGACGCGTTCATCGGCCACGACACGACCGGACGCCTGCCCCGGGTCACGGCCCCGACCTACGTCCTGGCCGGGGGCCTGGACACCACCGCCCGCCCGGAGCTCGGCCGCGCCGTGGCGGACCTGATCCCCGGCGCCCGGTTCCAGGTGCTGGAAGAGGAGTCCCACCAGCCCTTCCAGGAGGTCCCGGAGCAGTGGAACGGCCTCGTCGACTCGTTCTGGCAGGACGTGGAGTCCCAGGACCCGAGGAGCAGCGGCTGAGGGACGGGGTCAGGGGGCACCGAGCAGCCGCAGCACTGCCGCCACGACTGCACCCAGCACCACGACCAGCAGGAACGGTGCCCGCAGCGCCAGGGCCAGTCCCGCCACGAGCAGGGCTCCCAGCCGGGCGTCGAGCACGAGGGACTGGCCGGAGCCGAAGGCGTTCATCACCACCAGCGCGGCGAGCAGGCCCACCGTGACGGTGCCCGCCGTGCGCCCGACGCGGGGGTCGTCCAGCACCCGGTCCGGCACGAGGTAGCCCACGAGCTTCAGGGCGTAGGCCAGGGCGCACGCCCCGAGGACCCAGAACCACATGCTCATGCCCCGGCCTCCCCGGGACGGGTCCCGGGGTCCGCCGTGGCGCTCCCGGCCCCGCGGGAGCGGCCGAGGGCGGCCGCGACCACGGCGGCGACCAGGATCGGCAGCCCCGCCGGCAGCACCGGGATGGTCAGCGCGGTGACGAGACCGCAGACCACCGCGACCGCCACGGGCTCCCGGGCGCTCAGCCGCGGCCACAGCAGGCCCAGGAACGCCGCCACGGCGGCGCCGTCCAGCCCCCAGCGGGCCGGGTCCCCCAGGGCGTTGCCGAGCAGGGCCCCCAGCACGGTGAACACGTTCCAGAGCAGGAACACGCCCAGTCCCGCGGTCCAGAACCCCCGGCGCTCCTCGACGGGATGGATCTGGGACGAAGCGGTCGCGTTGGACTCGTCGATGGTCACGTGCGCGGCGAGCAGCCGGCGCCAACCGCGCGGACGGACGAGGGCGTTCAT
This sequence comes from Kocuria kalidii, assembly GCF_044462225.1. Taxonomy (NCBI): domain Bacteria; kingdom Bacillati; phylum Actinomycetota; class Actinomycetes; order Micrococcales; family Micrococcaceae; genus Kocuria; species Kocuria kalidii. Next base: position 30,823 of record NZ_JBISWJ010000023.1, read on the forward strand.
GCTCATCCCGTAGACGGCGTTGCGCACCCCCAGCAGCGTCGCGGCGCTCAGCGCCGAGGCGCCGGCGCCCCCGCCGGAGACCACGCCGATGAACGCGAACTGGGACCCGCCCGTGAACATGAGCGCGGACAGGGCCACGGTCTGCCAGAAGCTCAGGCCCGCCGCCACGGACAGCGCTCCGAAGGAGATGCCGTACAGCCCGGTGGCCACGGACACCGACAGGCCGATCCGCACCGCCGGCGAGGACCGCCAGGCGACGGGGGCCGTGTGGCTCATGCCGCGCCGCTCCCGGCGCCGGACGACCCGTCCGCGCCCGTCCCGGCGTCCTCCGGCGGGACGTCCGACGCCGACCGGCGCCCCTGGGCGGCGTCGAGCGCGTCCATGGCCTGGACGAGGGCGAGGTGGGTGAAGGTCTGGGGGAAGTTCCCGGTCATCCGCCGCCGCTCGGGCGACCACTCCGTGGCGAGCAGGCCGAGGTCGTTGGCGCGGGAGAGCACGAGGTCCACGAGCTTCCGGGCGCTGTCCGGACGTCCCGAGCGCGCGTACTGCGCGGCCAGCCACAGGGACGCGCCGAGGTGCGGGTTGTCCTGACCCGGGAAGCCGTCCACCCCGATGACACCGGCGTACGCGTCGGGGTCGTCCGGGTCCACGGGGCCCAGGACGTTGCGGTAGCGGTGGATCAGGCCGCTGGGGTGGCGCAGCTCCTCCTCGATCCGCCGCACGGTCCCGAGCATCCGCTCGTCGTCGTAGGCCACGAAGCCGACCTGGGGCAGCTGGAGCAGGGAGGCGTCCACGGTCCTCGCCCCGTAGTACTGCACGAAGGAGCCGGCCTCGGGGTCGTAGCCGCTCGTCCAGATCTCCTCCGCCAGCGCGTCCCGCAGCTGCTCCCACAGCTGCACGTCACCGGGCAGCCCGTGCACGCGCACGGCGTCCACGCCGCTCTGCAGGGCCGCCCACATGAGCACGCGCGAGTGCGTGTAGTACTGCCGTTCGCCGCGCATCTCCCAGAGGCCCTGGTCCGCGACCTCGTAGTTCCCCACGACCGAGCGCAGCATCGCCTGCTGCAGGGGCCACGACAGGTGGTCCTCCACGGCGCCGCGCCGGCGGAGCTTCTCGAACACCACCATGACGTGCCCCACCGCGTCCGTCTGGTGCTGGACCGAGGCGCTGTTTCCCTCGCGCACGGGGCGGGAGCGTTCGTAGCCGGGCAGGTCGAGCTGGTGCTCGCGCCCCCGGCGCTCCCCGGCGACCCCGTAGATGTTCTGCAGGTCGTGCGGGTCGCCCGCCACGGCGCGCAGCAGCCAGTTGCGCAGCTGCACGGCCTCCCGGTCGTGGTCGTGGTCGAGCATGATCTCGAGGGCCATCGCGGCGTCCCGCAGCCAGGAGAAGCGGTGGTCCCAGTTGCGCTCCCCGCCGACGACGTCCGGGAGGGAGGTGGTGGGGGCGGCCACGATCCCGCCCGTCTCCTGGTGCATCAGCGCCCGCATCACGAGCAGCGAGCGCCGGACCACGTCGGAGCGCCGGGCGACCGCGTGGCCGCGGACCGGGACGATGTGCACCGGTTCGTCCGCCCCGGCGGCCGGCGGGGAGTACAGCCCGGACCAGTCCTGCCACAGCTCCACGGTGCGCGTGAGCTGCTCGTTGACGTCGACGGGCGCCGGGGGCGTGCGGTGGGACGGGAAGTGCGTGAGGACGAAGTCCCGTGCCTGGCCGGCGGAGACGGTGAAGGTGCCGTGGTGGCGGCGCTCGTCGTCGTCGTCCGTGGACTCCGGGAGGGGCTCCCCGCGCAGCACGAGGGCGTCCGGGCCGGCCATGGCCACGAGCATGGGCGGGGCGGGATCGCCGCCCTCCGGGTCCTCCTCCCCCTCGAAGCGGCTGACCCAGGGCACCACGGCGCCGTAGCCGAAGCGGACGCGCAGCTCGTGGTACATCTCGACCTCACCCGTGAGGCCCTCCACGCGGCGGACCACGTCCGTGCGGGACGTCAGCGGGAGGAAGTCGGTCACCCGCACGGAGCCGGAGTCGGTGACCCAGACGGTCTGCAGGACGAACGTGTTCTCCACGTAGAACCGCTCGGCGACCTGGGCGCCGCCCTCCTCCTCGTCGAGGGGCTCTCCGTCGGCCCCCTCGGCGACCGTGCTCGCGGGGGCGAGCAGCCACCGCCCGTGGTCGGCGTCCCCGAGCAGGGCGCCGAAGATCGAGGGGGAGTCGAACCGGGGCGCGCACAGCCAGTCGATGGACCCGGCGCGGGAGACGAGCGGACCCGTGCGCATGTTCGAGAGCAGGGCGTAGTCCTCGATCAGTGAAGCCATGCCTCAAGATTGGCACATCGCGGGGGCGGCCCGGACCGGACGCTTGAGTCATACCCCCAAGGGGTATACAGTGACGGCAGGACGACCGAGGAGGAACCATGGCCCAGACCCTGCCGTCGCACGGATACACCCAGGACAAGGACGCGTACCTCAAGCGCCTGCGGCGCATCGAGGGCCAGGTCCGCGGCATCCACCGGATGGTCGAGGAGGACCAGTACTGCATCGACATCCTCACCCAGGTCTCCGCGATCCAGTCGGCGCTCAAGGCCGTGAGCCTCGGCCTGCTGGACGAGCACCTGAACCACTGCGTCGTGGGCGCCGTCGAGGCCGCCCGGACGTCCGGGGACGTCGCCAGCGTCGACGACAAGCTCCAGGAGGCGTCCGCGGCCATCGCGCGCCTGCTCAAGAGCTGACCCGCCCCGCCCGATGCACGCACCACCCCCGAACGTACCCGCCGAACCCTTGAACGAACCCGCCCCACCCCCGAGGAGAGCACCGTGCAGACCACCGTCAACGTCTCCGGCATGACCTGCCGGCACTGCGTCATGTCCGTCACCGAGGAGCTCACCGAGCTGACCGGCGTCGAGTCCGTGGACGTCGACCTGGTCGCCGGCGGGGTCTCCCCCGTGGTCGTGACCTCCTCCCGCGAGCTGTCGGCGGACGAGGTCGAGGCGGCCGTCGAGGAGGCGGGGTACACCGTTGCCTGAGACCCGCACGCCCGTCCCCACCGAGGTCGCCGGACCTTTGCGCACCCTCGAGCTCGGGATCACCGGCATGACGTGCTCCTCGTGCGTCAGCCGGGTCGAGAAGAAACTGGGCAAGCTCGACGGGGTCGACGCCTCCGTGAACCTCGCCCTCGAGACCGCCACCGTCCACGTGCCCGAGGGCATCAGCGACGAGCAGATCCTCGAGACGGTCGAGCACGCCGGCTACGGGGCCGTCGTCACGAACGCGCCCGGGGACGACGACGCCGGCGCCTCGGGCCGCCCCGACGCCATGGCGCAGGTCGCCGGCCGGGAGGCGTCCTCGCTGCGCTCCCCCGACGCCCTGCGCCGGCGCCTCGTGGTGGCCGCCGCGCTCTCCGTGCCGGTGTTCGTGATCTCGATGCTGCCCGGCTTCCAGTTCCCGCACTGGGGCTGGGTGGTCGCGGTCCTGAGCCTGCCGGTCGTGACGTGGGCGGCGTGGCCGTTCCACCGCTCGGCGGCCGTCAACGCCCGGCACCTGACCTCCACCATGGACACCCTCGTGTCCCTGGGCGTGTCCGCGGCGTACCTGTTCTCGCTGTGGAACCTGCTGCGCGAGCCCGGCATGACGGCCGGCGCGATGCTCGGCCACGCGATGGACATGAGCGGGCACCAGCTCTACTTCGAGACCGGGGCCCTCGTGACCGTGTTCCTCCTGCTGGGCCGGTACCTGGAGGCCCGGGCGAAGGCGCGCTCCGGCGAGGCGCTGCGCGCGCTGCTGGAACTGGGCGCGAAGGACGCCGTGGTGCTGCGGGACGGCGTCGAGACGAACCTGCCCGCGGAGCAGCTGCGGCCCGGCGACCTGGTCGTCGTGCGCCCGGGGGAGAAGATCGCCGCCGACGGCGTGGTCGTCGACGGCCGCTCGGCCGTCGACACCTCCCTGCTCACCGGCGAGTCCCTCCCGGTCGAGGTGGGGATCGGCGACACCGTCACCGGCGCCACGATCAACACCAACGGCCGCCTGCTGGTCGAGGCGACCCGCGTGGGCGCCGACACCACCCTGGCCCAGATGGGCCGGATGGTGTCCCGGGCGCAGGCGGGCAAGGCTCCCGTCGCCCGGCTCGCCGACCGGATCTCCGGCGTGTTCGTGCCCGTGGTCCTGGTGATCGCCCTGGTGACCCTGGCCGGCTGGCTGGTCCTGACCGGGGACGTGGACGCGGCGTTCGTGGCCGCGGTCTCCGTGCTGGTCATCGCGTGCCCGTGCGCCCTGGGTCTCGCGACCCCCACGGCCCTGCTCACCGGCACGGGCCGGGGCGCGCAGCTGGGCATCCTCATCAAGGGTGCCGAGGTCCTCGAGGACACCCGCACCGTGGACACCGTGGTGCTCGACAAGACGGGAACCGTCACGAGCGGTCAGCTCTCCGTGGCGTCCGTGACGCCCGTGTCCGGGTACTCCCGCGACCAGGTGCTGGACCTCGCGGCCACCGTGGAGCAGCACTCCGAGCACCCCATCGCGCGGGCCGTGGCCGCGGCCACCCCGCACCGGTTCCCGGTCTCCGGGTTCGATTCGGCGCCCGGCGGCGGCGTCCGCGCGCACGTGGCGGACGGGATGCACTCCCGCTCGGTGGTGGTCGGGCGCACCACGTGGCTGTCCGAGAACGGCGTGCGCCTGGACCGGGGCCAGCTCGACGCCCTGCGCCGTGCCCAGGAGGGAGGGTTCACCACGATCCTCGTGGCCGTCGACGGCGCCCTCGTCGGCTTCGTCGACCTCCGCGACACCGTCAAGGACGACGCGCGCGCGGCGATCGAGCGGCTCAGGGGGCTGGGGCTGCGGCCCATGCTGCTGACGGGCGACAACGAGCCCGTGGCACGGGCCGTCGCCGCGGAGGCCGGCATCGCCGCCGGGGACGTCGTCGCGGACGTCAGCCCGGAGGGCAAGGTCGCGGTGGTCCGCGACCTCCAGGACGAGGGGCGCGTGGTCGCGATGGTGGGCGACGGCGTCAACGACGCCGCGGCGCTCGCCCAGGCCGATCTCGGGATCGCGATGGGTGCCGGGACGGACGCCGCCATCGAGGCGGCGGCCATCACGGTGGTGCGCAGCGACGTCCGGTCCGTGCCCACGGCCATCGCCCTGTCCCGCCGGACCCTGTCGATCATCAAGTCCAACCTGTTCTGGGCGTTCGCCTACAACACGGTGGCCATCCCCGTGGCGGCCGCCGGTCTGCTCAACCCCGTGATCGCGGGCGCCGCGATGGCCTTCAGCTCCGTGTTCGTGGTGCTGAACTCGTTGCGGCTGCGGGGCTTCGGCCGCTGACCCCGCAGGGGCCGCCGGCTCCTCGCGACGACGCCCCGGCAGGTGCGGCGCAGTGCACGACGCCCCGGGGAGGACCGTGGTCCTCCCCGGGGCGTCGTGCCGTGCGGGACGCGCCGCTCAGGCGCCGGCCTGGCCGGGGTCGACCGGGCTGTCCCCCTCCTCCTCGAGCTCGGGCACCTCGGACTTGTAGTCCTCCTGCGCCACGTCCGTGGGGTCGTCGTCGGGACCGGTCTCCTGCTTGGCGGCCATCCGCTGCTCGACCTCGCGGTCGAAGTCGTCGTCGCCCTCGGTGGGTGGTTCCGGCTGCTGGCTCATGCTGGTTCCCGTCGTCCGGTGTCGAGCAGGACGCGGGGTCGGCCCTGCTCAGGTGCAGTCCAATCTATCGAGTGCACGCCCGGCTGCCAACGGACCGGCGGCCGGAGCGCCCGTCCCCGGGGCCGGGGGCTCAGACGCGCGGGGAGGATCCGTCGTCGTCGTCCGCGGTCCCGTCCGCTGCCCCGTCGGTGCGCCTGTCCGTCGTTCCGTCCACCGGGCCCGTGCCCTCGGCGGCACGCCGGCCGAGGAGGTCCTCGCCCCGGGTGTCGGGCCGGACGCGCTGGCCGAACTCGGCCTCGCCGGGGGGCTGCGCGGCGGCCTGCCGCCGGGCGCGGGCCTCGGCGTAGAGCTTCGCCGAGGAGCGGTTGACGCCCGTGCCCCGGCCGAGGTGGGGGTCGTTCGGCTTCTCGACGATCATGAGCGTCGCACTGATCACGAGCGTCACGATGAACACGATGCCGGCGGCGATGAAGGCGAGGTCAAGGCGCAGGGCGTTGTCCGTCCCGCCGCTGGCGAAGATCCCCACGGCGACGAACGCGACCGCCGCGAGCACCGCGGAGAGAATGAGGGGACCCTTGACGTCGGCCCGGGAGCCGCCTCTCGAGTCCTTGCGCTGTGCCACTCGTCCTCCTCGTGAACTGGGGGTTCCCGGCAGGACGGGGCCTGCCGTGCGGTGCCCCAGTCTACGCGGTCCCGCTGGGGGCCCGTCCCCGGCGGTCCTCGTGCCGGAGGGTCAGCGCGGCCAGCAGGTGGGTCACGCCGATGACCACCGCGGCGGCGCCCACCACCCCGAAGAGCGCCTTGGGCCCGAGGTCCACCACGAGCACGAGGCCCGTCGCGGCGAGGACCGTGACGAGCCCGGCGATGGTCCAGTCGCGGCCCAGGGGGAAGCTCGTGCGGAACTTCAGCCCGAGGGCCAGCTCCGTGAGACCGGCCAGGCCCATGATGGACGCCGCGTAGACCACGAGCCACGCGGGGGTGTCGGCGCCGATGATCGTGAACACCCCGCCCAGGAGGTACAGCACCCCGTAGGACTGCGGGATCTGCCGGGCGGGGCCCATGTCCACGTGGTCGTTCCCGTTGAGGCGCAGCTGCAGCAGGATGCTCGCCGCGCCGGTGAGCACGAGGTAGAGCCCCACGCCCCAGGCCACGACGGTCAGCGTCGGCTCCTGCCAGAACACGGTCACGGCGCCGAGGACCAGGGCCACGAGCGCGCGCAGCAGCGTGGGTGCGAACAGGTCGCGGTGGATGCCGGTGCTCGGGTCGGGGTGCACGGTGCGCCTTTCGGGGGACGAGCTGTCGGTGGAGCGCTCGGGGACGCCCTGGTGGAACGGCCCGGCGGAACAGCCTGGTGGAACGGCCCGCGGGGCACGGACCAGTCTAGCGACCGGCGACGGGGCCCGGCGCCGAGAGCACCCGGGCCAGGACCGCGAGGGCGTCCGGCAGGGCGTCGCCCTCCGGCGCTGCTCCGGTGGCGCCGAAGCCGACGACGACGCCCCGGCGGCCGCCCCGCACCCCGTGCGCCCAGTACGAGCCCAGGGCCGCCACCCGCACGCCCGCGGCGGCGGCACGGGCCACGACGTCCTCCTCCTCGAACGGCACCTCCCCCGTGAACTCGAGGACCGCGTGCAGCCCGCCGTCCATGGGCACCGCCCGCACCCCGCGGACCCCGGCGAGGGCCGCGCCGAGCAGGTCCCGCCGGCGCCGGTACTCCCGGCGCATCCGGGCGGTGTGCCGGCGCAGCCCGCCGTCGGCGAGGAAACGGGCCATCGCGTCCTGGGCCACCGCGGAGGCGGGGTTGCCCAGGTCCGTGCGCAGCCGCAGCAGGTCCTCGCGCAGAGCCGGCGGCGCCAGCAGGTAGCCGACGCCCAGTCCCGGGGCGAGGACCTTCGTGAAGGACCCGAGCGTGGCCACGTGGCCCCCGGCGCCGAGCCGCCGCCCCGGCGCGGAGGGCTCCGGGACGGCGCCGGGGGCGCGGTCGAGGGAGGACAGGGCCGGGAGCGGCTCGCCGACGTAGCGCAGCTCGGAGTCGTAGTCGTCCTCCACGATCAGGGCGTCGTGGGCCCGCGCCCAGCCGAGCAGCTCGAGCCGCCGGGCCGCGGGCATCGACGCCCCGAGGGGGTACTGGTGGCTGGGGGTGACGATCACGGCGTCCGGGGGCCGCTGGACCTCCCACTGCCCGGGTCCCGACCACGCGCCGGAGGGGAGCCGGGCGGGGTCGAGCCCCTGGTCGTCGATCGGCACGGGCAGCACCTCGTGCCCGAGCCGTTCCGGCACCCGGTGCAGCGACGGGTAGCCGGGGTCCTCGACGGCCACGCGCAGCCCGCGGCCGGCGTGGCCGCCGAGCACCGCGAGCAGCAGCTGGAGCCCGTCCCGCGCGCCGGCCGTGACGAAGAGGTCCTCCGGGTCCCGGACCACGCCGCGCATCAGCCGCAGGTGCTCGGCGATCTGCTCGCGCAGCGGCTCGGAGCCCTGGGGCGGGGGCGCGCCCGCCCCGGCGGCGGCCGCGGCGTCCCGCCACGCGGCGCGCCACTGCGGGGTCGCGAGCCGGCCGGTGTCGGGCCGGCCGGGAGTGAGGTCGATCATGGGCCGCTCCCGGGCCCGGCGCGGCGCCGGCGCGGGCGGGCGGGGGCCGCGCGGGGCCGCCTGGGGCTCCGTCCGGGAGCGGGCCAGGTCCGGGTGGACCACCGTGGCCCCGTTGGTCGCGTGCAGGTAGCCCTCGCCGTGGAGCTGGTCGTAGGCGGTGACCACGGAACCGCGCGAGACCCCCAGCCTGGCGGCGAGTCCGCGCGTCGAGGGCAGCGCGTCTCCGGGGCGCAGCGCCCCGGAGACCACCAGGTCCCGCAGCTGCCGGACGAGCTGGGCGGGCAGCGGCGCCGGATCGGCCCGGTCCACGCGCACGGGCAGCTCCACGTCGTGGGGATGTCGCACCGGCCCCCTCCTTCCGCCTGCTGAGCCATCGGTGGTCCAATGGATTCTACCGATGGTGGACCTGTCGGTGGACCACTTGGGGCCGGAGGATGGGGTGCATGACCGATCTGCAGACCACCCCTGCCCAGAACTCCATCCGCACCGCCGGCTCGGACGCCACGCCGCTCACCGGCTCGCCGCTCGTCAAGCGCGGTCTCGCCGACATGCTCAAGGGCGGCGTCATCATGGACGTCGTCACCGCCGAGCAGGCCCGCATCGCCGAGGACGCCGGCGCCGTGGCCGTCATGGCCCTCGAGCGCGTGCCCGCCGACATCCGCGCCCAGGGCGGTGTGGCCCGCATGTCCGACCCCGACCTGATCGAGGGCATCCAGGCCGCCGTCTCCATCCCGGTCATGGCCAAGGTCCGCATCGGCCACTTCGTGGAGGCGCAGGTCCTGGAGCACCTGAAGGTCGACTACATCGACGAGTCCGAGGTCCTCTCCCCCGCCGACTACGTCAACCACATCGACAAGCAGCGCTTCACGGTCCCGTTCGTGTGCGGGGCCACCAACCTGGGCGAGGCCCTGCGCCGGATCGCCGAGGGTGCCGCCATGGTCCGCTCGAAGGGCGAGGCCGGCACGGGCGACGTCTCCGAGGCGACCAAGCACATCCGCACCATCCGCGGCCAGATCGCGGAGCTGCGCGCCCTGTACGCGATCTCCCCCGACGCCCTCTACGTCAAGGCCAAGGAGCTCGCCGCGCCGTACGACATCGTGCTCGAGGTCGCCCGCACCGGGAAGCTGCCGGTCGTGCTGTTCACCGCCGGTGGCGTGGCCACCCCCGCGGACGCGGCCATGATGATGCAGCTCGGTGCCGACGGCGTGTTCGTGGGCTCCGGCATCTTCAAGTCCGGCAACCCGGCGGCGCGGGCGCAGGCCATCGTGAAGGCCACCGCCTACTTCGACGACCCGGAGAAGATCGCCGAGGCCTCCCGGGGCCTCGGTGAGGCGATGGTCGGCATCAACGTGGGAGACCTGCCCGCCCCGCACCGGCTCGCGGAGCGCGGCTGGTGAGTTCCGCGCCCCGCGTCGGCGTCCTCGCCCTGCAGGGCGGGGTCGCCGAGCACGCGGCGATGCTCCAGGAGCTCGGTGCGGAGCCCGTGCTCGTCAAGACGGCCGACCAGCTCGCCGGGCTGGACGGGATCGTCCTGCCGGGCGGGGAGTCCTCCACCGTGGACCGGTTGCTGCGCCTGTTCGGGCTGCGGGAGCCGCTGCGGGAGGCCGTCCTCGGCGGCCTGCCCACCCTGGGCACGTGCGCCGGGCTGATCCTGCTCTCCTCCGGCATCGAGGACCCCGCTCCCGGCCAGCAGTGCCTGGAGGTCCTGGACGTCACGGTCGCCCGCAACGCCTTCGGCCCCCAGACGGCCTCCGAGGAGGTCCGGCTCGCCTGGGGCGACGACGGGGCCGTCGTGCGCGCGGCCTTCATCCGGGCCCCCGTGGTGACCCGGGTCGGCGAGGGCGTCGAGGTCCTGGCCCGGCACCGGGGCGAGGTGGTCGCGGTGGCGAGCGGCGCCGTCGTCGGCATCTCGTTCCACCCCGAGCTGACCGGGGAGACCACGGTGCACCGGCACCTGCTCTCCCTCGTCGCCGCCCGGCGCCGGCTCCCCGCCTGAGCGTGCTCCCTCCGCTCGGTGGCCGGGCCCCACGGGCGATCAGTAGCTGCCGGACGCCCCGCCGCCGGTGAAGCCGCCGCCCCCGCCGAACGAGGTCCCGCCCTGCCCGTCCCCGGTCGTGCCGCCGCTCGAGCCGCCGGAGTACAGCGCCGGGTTCGCGAGGTAGAGCGGCAGCCACACGGCGGGGCTGGTGACCGCGTCCGGCGTGCGGTGGTGGTAGCGGTACTTCCGGTACGCCGCGTGCTGCTCCTCGGTGAGCCGCAGCTCCGGATCGCGCCGGCGGGCCGCCCGCAGCTCCTCGTCGGCGATCCGGCGACGGCGGCGGAGGTCCGCGGCGATCCACCACGCCACCAGCACGACGACCAGGCCGAAGCCGCCCCCGACCCAGCCGAACAGCACCCAGTCGAAGGGCTCCTGCGGAGGCTCCTCCCCCTGCGCGTAGACGTAGATCTGCTCGACGGCCTCGCGCAGGCCCTGCGCGTAGCGCTCGTCCGCGAAGGCGGGCCCCAGCACGTCCTCCACGACCCGTTCCGCCTCGTCGTCGGAGAACCGCTCGCGGACCCCGTCCGCGGACTCGATCCGCAGCTCCCGGTCCGCGGTGGCGGCGACCACGAGCACGCCGTTGTCCGACCCGGCGTCGCCCACCCCCCACCGGGTGGCGACCTCGCGGGCGTAGTCCTCGATCGACCCGCCCGACTCCTCCACCGTCAGCACGGCCACCCGCGCGGCGTCCGTGGTCGCGTTGCGGTCCTCGATCAGGGCGTCGAGCTCCTGCTCCTGCGCGTCCGTCAGGACGTCGGCGGAGTCCAGGACGTCGGACCCGGCCGGCGGATCCGGGATCTCGACCGCGCCGCCCGCACACCCGGTGAGGGCGGCGCCGATCAGCGCGGTCACGGCGAGTGCTCTGCGGTCCACGGCGTGCTCCCGTCCTGCGTCCGCGGCCGGTCCGCGGGGTCACCTCCAGGATGTCCCGCCGCACCGGGTCCGCGGATCCGCCCGGAGGACGAGGTGCTGCGCCGGCCGGGGACCCCCGGCGCCGTCGCGGAGCGCCCGCGCCGCGGGCCCACCCGGTCGCCGGCGGCAGGACGCCGTCGTCCACGGGAGGAGCGCGGGGCCGCCGGGCAATGTGTCGGCAGGGCTGCCGACACATTGCCCCAGGTCATGAGCGAAATGGGGCTCTCTGCGCCAAGCTGGGGGCAACAGGTGCGAAGGAGTAGGTGATGAACACACCGGGCAGTCTGCCGCCGAGGACGTTGACGCCCCAGCGGCTGGCAGAGATCAAGCTGTTCCACCGGACACTGACCCGCAGGCTCGAAGCCGACGAGGCCGCGATCTCCGGATTCGAGAGGATCATGCTCGTGGACATCATGGCCGAGCTCATCGAGCACGCCGACACCACCACGTGACGGAAGCACCCCCTCCCCCTCCTGGCGGAGGAGGGACCGCTTCTGCCGGATATGACGGCCCAGGTCGTCGGCCGTCGGATCCGGGGCACAGACGTAAGCACCCCCGCCCGGGAGAGGGCGGAGGCGCTTACGGCGGGGCGCCGGGGGACGCCGACCGGGTCACCCGGGGGATCAGGGGCGACAACTCCACGATAGATGAGAAGGACTGTTACTCGACAGCCAACTTACGAAGTTCCTCAGCGGTAGCCGTGCCCCGGGGTCCCGGCGGGGCACGGCTACCGACGGGGCACGACCCCGGAGGGGTGCCCGGCCGGCTGGTCCCGGCCCGCAGCACGGCCCCACCCCGGGAGGTCGCCGGGGGCTCCTCCGGCGGACCGGCGGATCAGTCCTTCCTGCGGGCCGGGACCACCATCACGGGGCTCTCGCACTCGACGAGCACGGCCTGCGAGACGGAGCCCATGAGGAGCCCCCGGAATCCTCCGTAGCCACGGCTGCCGACCACCACGAGCTCCGCCGAGCGTCCGGCCTCGACCAGCTGGTCGGCAGGCGGGCCGGAGAGCACGAAGGTCTCGACGTCCAGCTGCGGGTGGTCCTCCCGGACCGACTCCGCCACCTGGTCCACGAGCGCCCGGGCGGGCCCGGTGAGCTGGTCGTGCACCGCCCGGTCCAGCTCGGCGGAACCGGTCGGCACGCTCACGCCCTCCGGGACCACGGTGACCAGCGCCAGTCCTGCGCCGTGCCGCTCGGCGTAGTGCCCGGCCGCCACGACCGCCGGGTTGTCGCGTCCGAGCCGGTCCACGCCGACCACGACCCGTCCCGCGAAGGGGCCCGCCGGGCCGCCGGCGGCCCCCGCGCGGGGGTCCGCGCCGGCCGGGCGCTCCGGGAGGACGATCACGGGACACGCCGCATGCGCGGCCGCCGCGGCCGTGACCGACCCGAGCCGTCCGCGCACCCCGCGGCGGCCGCGCCGGCCGAGCACCATGACGGCGGCGCCCTCCGACGCGTGGACCAGCACCCCGGCGGCGTCACCGCGCTCGACCACCGCGACGCCCGGGACGCCGGCGTCCCGGGCCCTGGTGACGGCCGCCCCGGCGATCTTGTCCGCCTCCTGCTCGATCGCCTCCAGGAACGGCCCGTAGAGGCTGGGGTCCACGGCGGCGGGCCGCCCCGTGGAGACCACCACCTTCACCTCGCCGGAGCGGGCGCCGGCCTCCCGGAGCGCCCAGTCGAGGGCCCGGTCGCTGTTCTCGGAGCCGTCGCAGCCGACGACGATCTGTTCTGCCATGTGTCGCTGCTCCTCGGAGGTCGCCGTGGGCCGGGCGCTCAGGCGGGGTGCGCGGGCACGACCATGACGGGGCCGGCCGTGTTCTCCAGCACCGCCTGGGACACCGAGCCGAGCAGCAGCCCGCGGAAGCCGCCGATGCCGCGGGAGCCGACCGCGACCAGGTCCGCGGTGCGCGTGGCGTTCGTGAGGATGCGGGCCGGACGGCCCACGAAGATGTGGTGCTCCACCGTCAGCCCGGGGTGCTCCGCGGCGATCTCCTCCGAGATCTGGGTGAGCTTCCGGTCGGCCTCGTGGAAGTACCGGGCCTGGTTGAACTCGTCCTGGAACCAGGAGGGCGTGCCGGACAGGGCGCCGTTCACGGAGACCAGTGCGAGGGTCTTGCCGTGCTCCTGGGCGTACTCCATGGCCTTCCACAGCGCCGGGTTGCGCGAGCCGAGGGCGTCGAGGCCGACGACCACCTTGCCGGTGAAGTCGATCTCGTCCGCCTTGACCGGTCCCTCCGCCTCGAGCGCGAAGTCGCCGGCGCTGCCGCCGTGCCGTTCGGAGTGCCGGTTCTCCGCGGAGTCGGGGACGATGATGACCGGGCACTTGGCGTGCGCGGCGACCGCGGCGGACACCGAGCCCAGCCGGCCGCGCAGCGCACCGCCGCGACCGCGCTTGCCCATGACGACGAGCGCGGCCTCGCCCGACTGCTCCACGACGGCCTTGGCCGCATCACCGCCGGCCTCGACGACCTCCACGGGCAGCCCCGCCTGCTCCACGGTCTGCCGGGCCTCGGCCAGGTGGTCGGCGTTCTCCTTCATGACGGCCTCGGTGAACCGCATCTCGAGCCCGGGGTCCCCGACCCCGATGACCGGGTAGGCGCCGACCAGGCGCACGGACAGGTTCTGGGCCCGGGCCTCGTCGAGCGCGCGTTCGAGCGCATGACGGGCCTGGTCCGACCCGTCGATGCCGACGAGCACGGCGTCGTGCCCGGAGTCGGCGGCGGACTGGTGGTCTCTGCGGGAGTTGTCGTTCATGGTGGCATCGTAAGTGATCCACGGCACAACCCCCGGGTGCGGCCCCGGTTGTTACCGGGCGTTCCGGAGCAGCCAGGAGTCGCCGCGGGCGCGCAGGCCCAGCGTCAGCGCCCGCGCACCCAGGTAGCCGCCCGCGTAGGCGATCCACAGCCACACGAACCCTCCGGTCCCGTCCCCGGCGGAGCGTGCCACGAGCACCAGCAGCGGGGCGTAGACCGCGAGGTTCAGCACCCCGGCCACCGCGAGGTAGCGGGCGTCCCCGGCCCCGATGAGCACGCCGTCGAGGACGAAGACGTAGGCGGCCAGCGGCTGGCCGACCGCCACCACCAGCAGGGCCGCCGCGAACAGGGCCTGCACCGCCGGGTCGGGGCTGAGCAGGAAGCCCAGCCGGCTGACGAGCAGGGCCACGACGAGACCCGTGACCACGCCGAAGCCGAGCCCCCACAGCACCAGCCGGTTCATCAGGTCCCGGATCGCCCGCCGCTCGGCGGGGTCCTCGACGTCCCGTGCCCCCATGTCCCGCCCCAGCAGCGCCTGCGCGGCGATCGCGAGGGCGTCGAGGGCGAAGGCCAGGAAGTTGAACACCGTCATGACGAGCTGGTGCGCCGCGAGGTTGTGGGCGCCCTGCCCGGTGACCACCAGGACGGTCGCGAGAATGGCCACCCGCAGGGAGACCGTGCGGAGCATCAGCCAGGAGCCCACGGCCAGGTGCGCCCGCAGGCGCGACCACGTGGTGGCCGGACCCACGCCGTGCGCCCGGGCGAGCCGGCGCAGGATCACGAAGTACGCCAGCGCCATGGCCCACTGCACCGCGCTCGTGCCGATCGCGGCGCCGGCCACCCCGAGGCCCGCGCCGTGGACGAGCAGGAGGTTGAGCCCCGCGTTGGCCGCGGCCCCGATCCCGGCGATGAGCAGGGGGGTCCGCGTGTCCTGGAGCCCGCGCAGCACGCCGGTGGCCGCGAGCACGAGCAGCATGGCGGTCAGCCCGGGCAGGGACCAGTGCAGGTAGACGACGCCGTGCTCCAGGACCTCGCCCCGCGCGCCCATCATGGTGAGCAGCGGGCGGCCCAGCACCCAGCCCCCTGCGGAGAGCAGGAGACCGAGCCCCGCGGCCACCCAGAGACCGTCCCGGCCCACCGCCACGGCCTCCGGCAGCCGCCCGGCGCCGAGGTGCCGGGCGACCGCCGGGGTGGTGCTGTAGGCGAGGAAGACCATGAGCCCCACGACCGTCTGCAGCACGGCCGCCGCCACGCCCACGCCGGCGAGCTGCGGGGTGCCGAGGTGACCGACGATCGCGGAGTCCGCCAGCAGGAACAGCGGCTCGGCCACGAGCGCCCCGAAGGCGGGCACGGCCAGGGCGAGGATCTGCCGGTTGAGGCCGCGGGGGCGGGAGGTCGTGGTCACCGGTCCAGGCTACCGACGACCCCCCGCCCCCGCGGCGCACCGCCGGACGGAGCGGCGCCCGGACGGGCCGGCGCTCAGAAGGGGTAGTGCGGGACGTCCGGGCTGATCGTGATCCACTGCGTCTCGGTGAACGCGTCGATGTTGGCGGTCGGCCCGCCGAACCGGGAGCCGGTCCCGGACGCGCCCATGCCGCCGAAGGGGGCGTTCGCCTCGTCGGCCACGGTCATCTCGTTGATGTGGATCTTGCCGGAACGGATCCGGTCGGCGATCTTCATGGCCTCCCCGACGTCCCCGATGATGGACACCGACAGCCCGTACTCGGAGGCGTTGGCGAACTCCACCGCCTCCTCGGCGCTCGACACCTTCATCACGGGCGCCACCGGCCCGAAGATCTCGTCCTTCCACGCCGTCATCTCGTGCGTCAGGTCGGCGAGCACGGTGGGCCGGTAGAACAGCCCGTCGTGGGAGCCGCCGGCGACCACCCGGGCGCCGGCGATGGCGGTCTCCTGCACGATCGCGTCGATGGACTTGAGCTGGCGCTCGTCGATGATGGGGCCCAGGTGCACGGGCCCGCCGGAGGGGTCCCCGACCACCAGCGCCTCCGCCTTCGCCGCGAGCTTGTCCACGTACTCGTCGTGCAGGTCCTCGTGCACCAGGTGACGCCCGGTGGTCATGCAGATCTGGCCCTGGTGGAAGAAGGAGCCCATCGCCCCGACCCCGGCGGCCAGGTCCACGTCCGCGCCCGGCAGGACGATGACCACGTTGTTGCCGCCCAGCTCCAGGTGCGCGCGCTTGAGGTGCTGCGCCGCGGCCGCGCCCACGTGCCGCCCGGCGGCCGTGGAGCCGGTGAAGGACACGACGTCCACATCCGGGGCCTCGACCGCGGCGGCCCCGACGTCCCCGCCGCCGGGCAGCAGCTGGAGGACGCCGGGCGGCAGCCCGGCCTCCTCGAACACGCGCATGATGAGCGCCCCGCCCGCCACGGAGGTGCGGGGGTCCGGCTTGAGCAGCACCGCGTTGCCCAGTGCCAGGGCCGGCGCCACGGAGCGGATCGAGAGGATCAGCGGGAAGTTGAACGGCGAGATCACCGTGACCACCCCGGCCGGCACCCGGCGGGACAGCGACCAGTGCGGGGCGTCGGAGGGCAGGTACTCCCCGTGCGGGTGGGTCGGCAGCGCGGAGGCCTCGTAGCACTCCGCGGCCGCGACCGAGGCCTCCAGGCCGGCCTTGGGCTGGATCGCCCCGGTCTCCCGGACCACCCAGTCCACGACCTCCTCGGCGTGCTCCTCGAACAGGAGGCCGGCCCGGCGCAGCACCCCCGCGCGCTCGGAGGGCTTCAGCGCCGCCCACTCCCGCTGGGCCGCCGCGGCCTTCTCCGCCGCCTCGTACACGTCCTCGGGGGACGCGAAGCCGATCCTCCCGAGCGACTCGTCCGTCGAGGGGTTCGTCACGTCCTCGGTGCCGCCGCGGCCCTCGCGCCACCCGTTGACGTAGATCTTTCCGGTCCACACCGATGCGTCCAGCAGTGCCATGCGTCGAGCTCCTCAGTCTCCGGCCGCGGGGCGGACCGCCGGACGGCGGGGTGACCCACGGCACACGTGCAGTCGGAATTATTCTGCGTGTTCCTGGGAGAGCGCCCGGAACCGTGCTCGCCGCGGTGGTCTCAGAGGCCCCGGAGGCGGTCCATCTCCCGGCGGTCCTTCTTGGTGGGCCTTCCGGTGCCCCGGTCCCGCCGCGGGACCGCCGCGTGCAGTGCGGGAGGCGGCGGCGGGCTGTGGTCGACGTAGGCCTTCGCGGCCACCGGGGCCCCGACGCGCTTGGTCAGCAGCTGCACCACCTCGAGGACCTGCTCGTGCCCGGGACGCCGCACGGCCACCCGCTGGCCGGGCCGCACCGGCTGGGCGGCCTTGACCGAGGTCCCGTCGATCTTGACGTGGCCTGCACGGCACGCGGCCGTGGCGGCGGAGCGGGTCTTGAACACGCGCACCGCCCACAGCCACACGTCCACGCGAACGCTCGCGGGCGCCTGCGTCGTCGTCATCGCCCCTCCTCGGGAATCCTTCCCCGGGGGTCGTCCGCCCGGGGCACGGGATCCATTGTGCCGAACCCGTGCCGCCCCCGCGCCCGCACCGTGCCGACCCCGCGACGGACCCCGCACGGCTCGTGCGGGTCCGCACCGCGTGGCCGGGAGTGGGGACAAGTAATGTGCTACCGACCAGTGGTGCGCAACACTCCGGCAACGCGGCAGCCCCTACACTGAGGCTCATTCAGCGGTGGGCCGCACCGGGGCACTGCGCCGTGTGCGGGCACCGCGGCCGACCACCTCCCGAGGGAAGGACACACCCATGAAGAGCAGGTTCCACGGGGCAGCGACCCTGTCCGTGCTGGCCGTCTCCGCACTGGCCCTGAGCGCGTGCACCAGCACCGACGGCGGCGACGGCGGCGAGGCTGCCGCCGGCGGGGAGAGCGAGGTGAGCCTGATCAACCCGGGAACCCTCACGGTCTGCTCGGACATCCCCTACGCCCCCTTCGAGTACGTCGAGGACGGCGAGACCGTGGGCTTCGACATCGACCTGGTCAACAACATCGCCGAGGACATGGGCGTGGAGACCGAGTTCATCACCACCTCCTTCGAGGCCATCGAGACCGGCTCCGCGCTGGACACCGACCAGTGCGACCTCGCCGCCTCCGGGATGACCATCACCGAGGAGCGCGAGTCGGTGATGGACTTCTCGGAGCCGTACGTCGCGGACAACCTGGGGCTGCTCGTGGCACCGGGCTCCGGCATCGGGTCCGTGGCCGACATCGAGGGCCGGCGGGTGGGCGTGCAGCAGGCCACCACCGGCGAGACCTACGCGCAGGAGAACGGCGCCGACGTGGTCCAGTACGAGGACTCGGCGCTGATGATCCAGGGCCTCAACACCGGTGACGTCGAGGCCGTGGTGGCCAACATCTCGGTGACGGGTCCCGCGATCGACGACAACCCCGAGCTGGAGCTCGTCGAGGAGATCGAGACCGGCGAGGAGCTGGGCCTGGCGGTCAAGACCGGCAACACGGCCCTGCTGGAGCAGGTCGACGAGTCGCTGGCGGCCATGGAGGAGGACGGCACCCTCGAGGACCTCAAGGCCGAGTGGCTGGGCGCCACGGGCGCCGAGGGCTCCGCGAGCCCGGAGCCTGCCGCGAGCTGACCGGACGCCGCACCCACCGGGTGTGACGGGCGGCACGGACGCCGCGGCCCGCGCGAGGCGGGCCGCGGCGCCGTCGTCCGTAGGCTGGGCCCGGGGCGGGCGCCGCCGCTCCTGCGCCTCCCGGCCCGCCCCGCGACCGACGACAGGGGAAGCTCCCGTGACCACCCGCTCCGGACTCGAGCTGCAGCACGTCCACCCCGGCGTCCGCCCGCAGGACGACCTGTACCGCCACGTCAACGGCGGCTGGATCGAGGCGCACGAGCTGCCGGAGGACCGGGCGTTCGACGGGGCCTCGGCGATCCTCACCGACCTGAACACGCAGCGGGTGCACGAGATCGTGCAGGAGGCCCCCGCCGGGTCGCGGATGCGCGCGCTGTACCGCTCCTTCCTCGACGAGGACGAGATCGAGCGCCGCGGACGGGCCGTCCTGGCCCCGGACCTGGCGGTGCTGGACGCCGCCCGGGGCAAGGAGGGCCTCGCCCGCGCCTCGGCCGCCCTGCACCGCACGGGTGTGGACGGGGTGCTGTCCTTCTTCGTGGAGAACGACTCCCGGGACTCCTCCCGCTACTCGTTCTTCCTCCGCCAGGACGGGCTGTCCCTGCCCACGGACAGCTACTACACCGACCCCCTGCACGAGCGGCTGCGCACGGCGTTCACGGACCACGTCGCGGCGATGCTCGAGCTGGCGGGCCTGCCGGCGCGCTGGGGTGTGAGCGCCGGGGACGCCGCGGCGACCGTGCTCGCCATGGAGACGCAGCTCGCCGCGGCCCACTGGGACACCGTCTCCGCGCGGGACGTCGAGGAGATGTACAACCCCGTGGACGTGCCCGGCCTGCAGGCCATGGCCCCCGGCTTCCCGTGGACGGCGTGGCTCGAGGGCACCGCCCCGGAGCGCGGCGCGGCGATCTTCGACCGGGTCATCGTGCGCCAGCCGTCCTTCGTGGCGCAGCTGGGCCGGCTGTGGGAGCAGTGGCCGGAGGAGCAGATCCGGATCTGGCAGTCGTGGCGGATCGTGTCCAAGCGCGCGCCCTTCCTGCCCCGGCCGTTCGTCGAGGAGAACTTCCGCTTCTACAGCACCGCCCTGTCCGGCATCACGCGCCCCCGCGAGCGGTGGAAGCGCGCCGAGTTCCTGGTCACCCGGGTCCTGGGCGACGACGTGGCGCGCGAGTACGTGGCCCGCTGGTTCCCGCCGGCGCACAAGGCCCGGGTGGAGCAGCTCGTGGAGCACCTGCTGGCCGCGTACCGGGAGCGGATCTCCCGGCTGGAGTGGATGTCGGAGGCCACGCGGGCCCGCGCCCTCGAGAAGCTCTCCACGTTCACGGTCAAGGTCGGCCACCCCGGGACCTGGCGGGACTACTCCTCCCTGCACCTGGATCCGGAGGACCTGCTCGGCAACGTCCGGGCGGGACTGGCGCTCGAGCACGACCGCACCGTCGGGAAGATGGGCACCCCCGTGGACCGCGGCGAGTGGTTCCTCTACCCCCACTGGGTCAACGCCTACTTCCACCCCGTGCTCAACGAGGTGGTGTTCCCCGCCGGGATCCTGCAGCCGCCGTTCTTCGACATCGAGGCCGACGACGCCGTGTGCTACGGCGCGATCGGCTCCGTGATCGGCCACGAGATCGGCCACGGCTTCGACGACCAGGGCGCCAAGTACGACGCCCGCGGCCACCTCGCGAACTGGTGGACCGATGCGGACCGCGCGGAGTTCGCCCGGCGCACCGCCGCGCTCGTCGCCCAGTACGACAGCTGCACGCCCCGCGGGCTGGACCCGGCCCGGCACCGCGTCAGCGGGGCCTTCACGGTGGGGGAGAACATCGGGGACCTCGGCGGGCTGGAGATCGCCCTGGTGGCCTACCGGATGTCCCTGGCCGAGCGGGGCCTGGAGCAGGACACCGCTCCGGTGCTCGACGGGCTGACCGGCGCGGAACGGTTCTTCTACGCCTACGCGGCCCTGTGGCGCTCGACCGCCCGGGAGCAGGAGCTGGTCAACCGGCTGGCCACCGACCCGCACGCCCCGGACGAGTTCCGCTGCAACCGCGTGGTGCAGAACATGTTCGCGTTCCACGACACCTTCGCCACCCGCCCCGGGGACGGTCTGTGGCTGGCACCGGAGGAGCGCGTGAACATCTGGTGACCCGTCCGCTCCTTCTTCCGGCGGGACCGCGTGCGACGGCGGCCGGAGTGGGCCGGGGTCCGTCGCACGCGGCCTCGGGGACAGGGAGCGGGGCGGATCAGCCGGGCAGCGGCGGCGTGCGCGGGGGCACGGTGCGGCGGGAGCCGGTGGCCTCGAAGGCCGCGCCGAGGTGCAGGAGCGCGGTGTCGTCGTAGGCCCGGCCGGCGATCGTCAGGCCGACGGGCATCCCCGTGTCGGTCATCGTGCCCATGGGCACGGTGACGGTGGGGATGCCGAGGTGCCGGGGCACGAGGTTGCCGTTGGCGACCCAGACGCCGTTGCGCCAGGCCGCCTCGGCGGAGACCGGGTCCACGTCGGCGTCGGCGGGACCGACGTCGGCGACGGCCGGGAACACGACGGCGTCGAGGCCCAGCCCGTCCATCCACTGCTCCAGGTCGACACGGCGGGTCTCCTCGAGCCCGCGCAGCCCCTCCGCCAGGTGCGGGATCTCCGTGAGCACCGGGACGCCGTGCTCGCGCACGACATCCGGGTAGTCGGCGATGTCGTCCTCGAAGCCGTCGTAGCGGTCGGGCAGGGCACCGGCCGGGTGCGGGAAGATCCGGGACCCGTCGACGTCGGCGAGCCGGTGCAGTGCCGGGTCTCCGTTGGCCTCGAGGAAGTCGTGCCACGCCCAGGACGAGAGGTCCACGATCTCCCGGTGCAGGTACTCCGGGCTCACCAGCCCGCGGGTCGCGATCGTGGGCGCGCCGGGGCGGTCGCCCTCGTAGTTGCTCACCACCGGGAGGTCGACCTCGACCACCGTGGCGCCCGCGGCCTCGAGGTCGCGGCGCGCGGCCTCCCACAGCGCGATCACGGAGGGGCGGGTCTCGATCCGCCGGCCCGTGGGGCCGCCGATCCCGGGGTTCTCGGCGGTCCCGGCCTCCGGGTCGGCGTTGACGTACATCCGCGGCACCCCCAGGCGCACGCCGGCAAGGACGCCCGCGGCGGCCTCGCGGTCCGGGACGGCCAGCGCCGGATAGGACTCCGGCCGCACCGAGGACGCGGCGGGAACGTCGATCCAGGGCTGCACGCGCCAGAAGTCGCCGCGGGTCTCGGGGTCGTCCGCGACCACCACGTCGAGCACCTCGAGCAGGTCGGCCACGGTGCGGGTGTGCGGCACGACGACGTCCATCGTGGGCACCAGCGGCCAGTTGCCGCGCACCGAGATCACCCCGCGCGAGGGGGTGTAGGCGCACAGGGCGTTGTTGGACGCGGGGGCACGGCCGGAGGACCAGGTCTCCTCGCCGAGGCCGAACGCGGCGAAGCTCGCGGCCGTGGCCGTCCCGGAGCCGTTGGAGGAGCCCGAGCCGAAGGCCGCGGTGAGGTACTCGCCGTTGTAGGGGCTCTCGGCCCGTCCGTAGAGGCCGCGCTGCATGCCCCCGTTGGCCATGGGGGGCATGTTGGTCAGCCCGAGCAGCACCGCCCCAGCCGCGCGCAGCCGTTCCACCGTGAAGGCGTCGTGCCGGGCCACGAGGTGCTCGAACGCGGGCGATCCGGCCGCCACCGTGAGACCACGGGCCTGGTAGCTGTCCTTGGCGGTGTACGGGATGCCGTCCAGCGGCCCGAGCGTCGCGCCGCGGGCCCGGCGGGCGTCGGAGGCGCGGGCCTCGTCCAGGGCCGCGGGGTTGTCCACGACGACGGCGTTGAGCTCCGGCCCGCCGCGGTCGTAGGCCTCGATGCGCCGCAGATAGGCGGTGACCAGCTCCTCGCTGGTCGTACGCCCGGACTCCAGGGCGGCGCGCAGCTGCCCGATGCTCGCCTCCACGACGTCGAACCCGCCGCCGCTCCCGGCGCCGGCCACGGTGCCGGGCCGGCTGTCCGGTCCGCTGCCGATCGCCTTCACCGCCGGCCCTCCTCGTCCGTGGCGGCGCGGCGGGCGGCCGGCTGCTGCTGGGTGATGCAGTGGATGCCGCCGCCGAAGGCGAAGATGTCGCGGGCGTCGACCAGCTCGACGGCCCGGCCGGGATAGGCCTGCGCCAGGATCCCGGCGGCGACGGCGTCGTGGGGGTCGTCGAAGGCGCACAGCACGACCACGCCGTTGGCGACGTAGTGGTTGATGTAGGAGAAGTCGACGAACCCGTCGCCGGCGTCGAGCACCGTGGGGGCGGGGACGTCGACGACGCGCAGCCGGCGCCCCTGCGCGTCGGTGGCCGCCTCGAGCACCGCGCGGATCTGCCGGGACACCGCGAAGTCGGGGTGGGCCGGGTCGTCCTGCCGGTGCACCAGGACGGTGCCCGGACCGGCGAAGGCGGCGACGATGTCGACGTGACCGCGGGTGCCGAACTCGTCGTAGTCCCGAGTGAGCCCGCGGGGCAGCCAGATCGCCGTGCTGGTGCCCAGGCGGGCGTGGATCTCGGCCTCGACCTGCTCCTTGGTGGCCCCGGGGTTGCGGCCGGGGTCCAGCTGGACGGTCTCGGTGAGCAGGACGGTGCCCTCGCCGTCGACGTGGAACCCGCCGCCCTCGTTGACCAGCGTGCTGGGCCGCACCTCGGCCCCGGCCCGCTCGGCCACGAGGCGGCCGAGGTGCTGGTCGTGGCCCCAGGCGGCCCAGTCCTGGGCGCCCCAGCCGTTGAACACCCAGTCCACGGCGACCACGTCCCCGGCGGGGTCGTGGGCGAACGTGGGTCCGGAGTCGCGCAGCCAGGCGTCGTCGAGCGGGGCCGCCACGACGTCGATGCCCTCCCCCAGCGCGGCACGGGCGGCGTCCGCGTCGGCGGGGTCCGCCAGCACGGTGACGGGCTCGTGCCGGGCGATCGTGCGGGCCACCGCCGCCCAGGCGCGCCGGGCCCGGGCGAGGGTCGCGCTGCCGGCGGGGCCGAAGGTCTCGTTGGGGGGCGGGAAGGCCATCCAGGTCCGCTCGTGGGGGGCCCACTCGGCAGGCATCACGGTGGTGGGCGTCGAGCTGGGCGTCGTTCCTACAGGGTGCATGGTCGGTGTTCCTCGGGTCGTTCTGCGGACGGGGGTCGGGGAGGTGCTCGTCACGGCGTGGCCGCCGGGCCGTCCGCGTCGAAGCGGACGCGACCGCCCACCACGGTCAGCCGCGTCCGGTTGCTCAGCAGCTGCGCCGATCCGGCGGCGAAGGGATCGGCCTCCAGGACGGTGAAGTCGGCGAGGTGGCCGGTGCGGATCCGTCCCTCCTGGTGCTCGGCGCGGCAGGAGAAGGCGGCGTCCCGGGTGGCGTGGCACAGGGCGTCGGCCAGGTCCAGGGCGTAGTGGGGCAGGTTCGGCGGCAAGGAGGAGTCCAGGGCGGACCTGCGGGTGGTGGCCACGTACAGATTGGGCAGCGGCTGGTGGGGCGCGGTGGGCGCGTCCGTGCTGATGGCCAGGGTGGCCCCGGCGGCGACGAACTCGGTCCAGGGGAAGGCCCGCTCGGTGCGGGGCTCGCCCAGCACCGCGCGCCAGTGGTCCTGGATCGCCGGGTCGGCGTGGACGGGCTGGACCGAGGCCACCACGCCGAGGGCGGCCAGGCGGCGCACGTTGTCCTCGGTGACCGTTTCCAGGTGCTCGATCCGGTGGCGGCGGTCCCGGGGGCCGTTGATCCGTTGGGCCTGTTCGAGGGCGTCCAGGGCGATGTCGGAGGCCTCGTCGCCGATGGCGTGCAGGGCGATTTGCAGCCCGGCGGCGTCGGCGGCGACGACCACCGGTGTCAGCGACTCCCGGTCCCAGATGGGCTCGCACGTGCTGCCGTCGGCGTAGGGCTCCTTCATGGCCGCGGTGCAGCTGTCGATCACGCCGTCGACCACGATCTTGATCCCGCAGATGCGCAGCCACTCCCCGGAGAGCTCCTCGGCGAGCTCGGCGGCCCGGTCGACCTGCGCGAGGTTCTCCGCGTCGCTGTCGCGGCGGTGCACGAGCCAGTGGCCCTTCACGCGCAGCGGCAGGGCGCCGCCGTGGCGCTGGACGGCACGCCGGAAGGCGGCGAGGTCGTCGTCCTGGACGGCCATGTCCACCGCCCCGGTGACGCCGACGGCCAGGTAGTGCTCGAAGACGGACTCCAGCTGGGCGTCGCGGTCGGCGTCGGTGGCCGCCCGGGCCAGGGCGGGCCAGACGATCTGCTGGGCGGCAGTCTCGTAGAGCATCCCGTCGGCAGTTCCCGTGACCGGGTCGCGGCCGATCCGGCCGCCGATCGGATCCGGGGTGGTGTCCTCGATGCCCAGTTCCGCCAGGGCCGCGGTGTTGACCCACACCGAGTGGAGGTCGTTGGCGTCGAGGTAGACGGGACGGTCCGGGACGGCCTCGTCGAGCAGCGCCCGGGTGGGCGCCGCGCCCGCGAGGGCGCCGTAGAGCCAGCCGGTGCCGAGCAGGCGAGGTGCGTGCGGGTTCTCCGCGGCCGCCCGGCGCAGCCGGGCCTGGATCTCGGTCAGGTCCGCGGCGTCCCGCAGGGGCACCTTCTGCAGGGACTGGCCCGTCATCAGCAGGTGGGTGTGGGCGTCGATGATCCCCGGGAGGACGCAGCCCCCGGCGAGGTCCACCTCGGCGGCGCCGGGCCCGGCGGCGCGCCGGGCGCCCGCCTCGTCCCCGACGTACAGGAAACGGTCCCCGCGCACGACGAGCGCCTCGGCGTCGGCGCCGTCGGCGGTGAAGACGGCGGCGTGGGTGTAGACGGTGCAGTCGGTCACGGGGACGCTTTCGGCTCGTGCGGTACGGGGCATCAGACGATCACCGCCTGGGGGAAGCGTGCCTCCGGCCGGGCGGCAGCCTCGACCCGCACGGAGAGGCGGGAGATGAGCACCAAGGGGATCAGCAGGACGAACGTCATACCGGCCAGCACCGCGCCCAGCACGGTGTAGCCGGCCGCGGCCGAGACGGCGGTGCCGAACACGGGGGCGAAGGAGGAGCCGACGAGGTAGACCCCCAGCACCGGCGCCGACCACTTCCCCGAGGCGTCGAGCGCGGCGGCGACCGCGACGATGTAGATGAAGGACAGCATGTAGAGGGTGTTCCAGGCGATGACGACCACCATGTACCACCCCGGGTCGGTCACCGTCCCGGCGAGGAGCTTGAGCACCCCACCGGCGGCCAGCGCCGCCGCGAGCGGCGCGGTGCGACCGAGACGTCCGCCGGCCAGCCCCACGAGGGCCGAGGCAGCCAGCCCGCCGAGGGTGGAGAGGCTGAGCACCAGGCCCATCCCGGTCTCGTCGAGCCCTGCCTGGTCGGCGCCCATCGTGGCGGCCACGGCCCACAGGGAGTCCTCGCTCAGCGCCCACAGCGCGAAGCAGGCCAGCAGCCCGGTGCCGGCCGTCGCCGTCCGGCGGGAGGAGGTCGCGCTCGGTGCGGTGGAGATCGCCTCGGGGGTCGGCAGCACAGCGGGAGCAGGCCGGTCGGGAAGCCACCCCGTGGTGAGCAGCGCGGCCAGGGCCAGGCCGGCGAGCAGGCCGAAGGCGCTGCCCATGCCCGCGCCCAGGACCGGGATGACGAACAGGACCACCGAGACGATCGCACGGTTGGTGAAGCCGCTGATGCCCGAGGCCCGGTCGGGGTTGCGCAGCGCCCCCAGGGCCGCACCACCGGCGGAGACCGCCCCACCGGCACCGAGACCTCCGAGCACGATCCCGGCCACGACCACCGGCACCGAGGGGACGAAGGCGGCGGCGCCGAAGCCCAGGGCGGTCAGGGTCAGTCCGGCGCGGGCCACGACGTAGCGTCCGGAGCGGGCCGTCCACCGGGAGGTGGCCAGGCAGGAGGCCGCGCAGGCCAGCAGCGAGGCCGTCATCAGCGTTCCCGCCGCGGTGACGGACAGACCGAGCTCCCCGGTCAGGGCGACGATCATGACCGGGACCAGGTTGGCGGTCATGAACCCCACCACGCTGATCCCGAAGACGGACACGGCGCGGGGCGCCGTCAGCGGCACGCGGCCGGAGTGCTCAGGCGCAGGGCTGTTCTCGGACATGGTCTTCCCCTCGTGGACGAGACGTGAGTGCCATCACATAAATGAAAGGCTTTCATTAGTATGGGGCGGCCCTCCGCGCACCACAAGAGTTTTGGTGAAAGGCTTTCAGTAACTTCCGCGCGACGCCTGCACGTGCACTCCGGCGACGAGGACGTCCAGCCCGAAGGCGAAGGCCGCCTCCGCGCGCTCCTCGACGGAGCCGAGGCCGTCGATGGCGCGGCTCAGGGCGGGGAACCGGCCCGCCGGCGGCGCCCAGACCACCTCGGGCGCCGTCAGGTCCAGCGCGGAGCCCAGGGCCAGGTAGTCGATCGCGGAGATCGCCGGGACGATCGCCTCCCGCGCGAGCCCGGCCCGCTGCAGGACGACAGCCATGTCCTCGTAGATCCCGATCACGCCGGGGTCCTGGACGGTCTGGGTGATGAGCAGGGGAACCAGGCGGGGGTGGGCGACCATGCAGTCGCGGTAGGTCCGCACGAGCGCCCGCAGCGCGTCCTCCCACGGCAGGTTCTCGAGGTCCACGGGCGCGGGGGCGGCGAACACCCGGCCGCGCATCAGCTCGACGATGTGCTCCCGGTTGTCGATGTGGTTGTACAGCGCCGACTGGCTGACCCCCAGCAGGCGGGCGACCTTGGGGAAGCTGAAGTCCCCCGTCTCGTCGACGAGGGCTAGGGCGGCGGTGACGACGGCGTCGGCCGACAACAGCGGAGAACGGGGACGGGCCATGGGGGAGCTCCTCGAACGGTGCGGGTCCCGTCGAATCTACCGAGGATCCCCCGGGACGGGTGTCGGGCCCCCTGCGTCCACGGCAGGTGGACCGGCGGCCCGGGGCCGCCCCCCGGTCCACCGGCCCACCCTCCTGGTCCGGCCCCGCCCGCGGCGTCCTCTCAGTCGAGGACCGGGAGCTCGGTGGTCTCGAAGCTCTCGCGGAAGAAGGCGGGGTTGCGCCGGTACTGGACGAGCATCACGACGATGCCGAGCAGGAGCATCCCCACGCCGAGGACGAACACGAGGCCGACCCCGCCGATCGCCGAGCCGGAGCCGTACTCCGGGTCCATGGAGTCGTAGGACGTCTGGACGAAGAAGACCAGCAGCAGGATCCCGCCGAGCAGCGGCGCCAGGAACTTCGTCAGGAAGCCCTTCGCGGTGCGGAAGGCCTCGCGCCGGAAGTACCACACGCAGGCCAGGGCGGTGACGCCGTAGTAGAAGCACACCATCATCCCCAGGGTGGTGATGGTGTCCCACAGGACGTTCTCGGAGACCACGCGCATCACGGCGTAGAACACCGAGGCGATGACGGCCGCCGCGATCGTGGCGTAGCCCGGGGACTGGAAGCGGGCGGTGATCCGGGCGTACTTCGCCGGCAGCGCGCCGTAGTGGCCCATGGCGAGCATGGTGCGCGCCGGGGAGATCATCGTGGACTGCAGGGAGGCCGCCGAGGAGGACAGCACCGCCAGCGACATCAGGATCGCGAAGGGCCCCATGACCGGCCCGGCCAGCGCGGCGAAGACGTTCTCCTGGATCTCCTCGTTGCCCAGGCCGAACTCGGCGCCGCCCACCCCGGCGTAGGAGAGCACGGCGAGCGAGACGGTCATGTAGAGGGCGACGATGACGAGGATGGTCGCGATGGCCGAGCGGCCGGGTCCGTTGGTGGACTCCTTGCTCTCCTCGTTGAGGGTGAGCACCACGTCCCAGCCCCAGTAGATGAACACGGACAGGGACACCCCCGCGGCGAACGCGGAGAAGGACTCCACGCCGAACGGGTCGAACCACTCGGGACGCACGGTGAGACCGTCGAAGGCGGTGCCGCCGGCCACGTGGCCGAAGGCCGCGGCGGCGAACCACAGCAGGACCAGCAGCTGGAAGACGACGAGGACGTACTGCACCACCTTGGTGGCCTCCATGCCCCGGTAGGAGACCCAGGCCGCGAGCGCCACGAACGCCAGGCAGGTGGCCACGTTGACGGGCACGTTGCGGGTCAGCTCGGCGATGGCGTCGTTGCCGGTGAGCTGGGCGAGGGCGAGGTAGAAGAAGTCCACGGCGATGCCGGCCAGGTTCGACAGCACCAGGATCGTGGCGGCGAGGAGCCCCCAGCTGCCCATCCACCCGACCCACGGGCCGAAGGCCTTCGACACCCAGGTGAAGGTGGTGCCGGAGTCGGGCATGGCCCGGTTGAGCTGCCGGTAGCCGATGGCCACGAGCAGCATGGGGACGAACCCCACGAGCAGGATCGCCGGGAGGTGGGTCCCCACCGCGGCGGCGGTGGGGCCGAGGGCCCCGGAGAGCGTGTAGGCGGGCGCGATGGTGGACACGCCGATGACCACGGAGCCGAGGACGCCCACCGAGCCCTTGCTGAGCCCCTTCTCGTGGCGCGTCGTGGACTGGTCGGTGCGGGGTGCGGTTCCGGTGCTCATGACGTGGACTCCTTCTCGGTCTGGTCCGGACGGGTCTCCGGGGCGGTCCGGGGAACGACGACCACCGGCACCGGGAGGTGCCTGAGCAGCCGTGCCGCGGTAGTGCCCAGGAAGGTCTGCCGCCCCCGGGCCAGGCGGGACGACCCGATGAGCAGGAGGCCGCCGGGAGCCCAGTCGACGTCCTGCGCGGCCTTCTTGAGGGTCCGCCCGGAGGCGACCCGGACGGTCACGGACCGGGTCCGGCGGACCTCCTCCGCGGCGGCCTCGAGGTGCGCCTCGACGCGCCGTCGGGCCTGCTCGGTCGTGCCCGGATCGGCGGCCCGGCCCTCGAGGAAGGAGATGAGCTCCAGCTCGAGTCCGGAGCGCTCGACGGCCTCGACCGCCTCCCGGAGGACCTGGTGCGCCCCGGGCCGGGTGCCCACGGCGGCGTAGAGGCGGTCGAGCGGCACGTCCCCGGGGTACCGGCGCGGGGCCAGCGCCACGGGGAGCGGCGAGCTGTGCAGCAGCGCGTTGACCACGGGCCCGACCGAGAAGCGGCCCGATCCGGCGCCGGCGCCCACCACGATCAGCTGCGCCCCGAGCTCGGTGGCGGCCCGGACGAGGCCCGCGGCCGCGGATTCGTCCTCGCGGAGGTGCGTGCGGGCCACGACGCCCTCCGGCACGAGCTGCACGGCCTCCCGCAGCCACGTGCGCGCCTGCTGCCGCACGACCGGGGCGACGTCCCCGACCGGCGGATAGACCTGCTGATAGGGGCTGTCGGCGCGCAGCACGAGCACGATCTCCAGCTCGGCCCCGAAGGCCCGGGCCATCGCCCCGGCGAGCCGGACCGCGTCCCGGCTGGGCCGGTCCCCGTTGTAGCCGACGACGCAGCGCTCCGGCCGGGCGCCGTTCACCGCGCGGCTCCCTGCAGGGCGGCGGCGGGCGCGCTCCCGGCACCGAGGATCTCGGCGGCCGCGAGCCGGCCCTGGCGCAGGGCGCCGTCGACGTGCTGGTAGCCCTCGGCGGCGAGGTCCGAGCAGGCCCAGCGGATCGGGCCCACGGGGGTGCGCTGGTGCGCGCCGTAGCGGTGCAGCCCGCCGAGGTCGTAGCTGGCGGCGTAGGCGCCGCGGGTCCACTCCTCGGAGCCGAAGTCGGACTCGTAGTAGACCACCGGGTCCCGCGCCTCCTCCCCCAGGTAGTTCGACAGGGACTCCAGGATCCGCCGCTTGCGCTCCTCGGCGGGCAGGGCGAGGACCGCGTCGGCCTTCTCGTCGGAGACGAAGCCCACCAGAGTGCCCCGGGGATCCTCGTGGTTGGTGTTGTCGTAGACCTCCTGGCACAGCTCGTGGGCGCCGAAGCCGGTGCCGGAGAGGCCCTTGTCCCGCCAGAAGGGCGTCTCGTAGACGGCGTGCACCTTGATCACGAGGCCCAGCGACTGGTGCTGGTGCATCTGGTGCTGCAGCCGCGGCAGGGGCGGCTCGAAGGAGATCCGGGAGTAGAGGTTCGGCGGCACGGCCACGACCACGTCCTTCGCCCGCACCGTGAGCCGGTCGGACCAGACGGTCACCGGGGTGCCGGGGACGTGCTCGGCGTAGGTCTCGCCCTCGCCGGCCCAGCGGATCGTGCGCACCGGGGTGTCCAGGAAGACCACGTCCTCCCCGAGCTGGGCGGCCACGGCCTCGGAGACGGACTGCATGCCTCCGACCACGCGGCGGTCGAGGATGAAGTCCTCGTCCACCAGGTTGGAGAAGGACCCGGCGGAGGCCGCCATGAGCACCGCCTGCAGGGTGGAGAAGGCATGGGAGGGCTTGGTGAGCATCGCCCCGGCGATGAACATGCCGATGTTGGTGCAGGCCTCCTCGTCGCCGGACCGGGCCCGCAGCCAGGAGTGGAAGGAGACCGTGTCCAGCTCGCGGGCCAGCGGGTGCGCCCACGGCTGCTCGACGCCGATCTCCTCGACGAGGTCGTCGAGGACGCCGATGAGCCTCTCCATCTCGGCCACGGTCCGCTCCGACGCCGGAAAGAGGGAGCCGGTGTAGGTCCGGCGCACCCCGTCCGAGCCGACGTAGACGGACTCGCCCTCGCGGTAGCGCTGGAAGGTCTCCAGGCCGAGCTCCTCGACCAGAGCCAGCAGCTCGGTCTGGTCCGGGGAGATCCACTGCCCGCCGATCTCGAGGAACGCCCCGTCCACGGTCTTCGACCAGGTCCGCCCGCCCACGCGGTCGCGGGCCTCCAGGACGGCCACGGTGCGGCCGGCGGCCACGAGCTCGCGGGCGGCCGTGAGACCGGCGGGGCCGGCGCCGACGACGACGACGTCCCGCTCGATCGCGGTCTCGCTGCCCAGGGTGCGCTGATCGGTCACTGTGCTCTCCTTCACGCTAAAATGAACTGGTTTCATTAAGCGGTGGGGCACAGGTGCCCGTCAAGGCCTGCGACGAGAAATGTTCCCGGCGGGGCGTCTCCGGCGCCGGGAGCGCTACTTCTTGGCCCGGCGGCTCCCGGCGTGCCAGTCCTCCTCGACCCCGGGCCCGTCCGGCGCGGCGCCGAGGCCCCGCAGCCGCGGCTGCTCCCGGAGGCTGCGCTTGAGCTCGGCGAAACCGGGGAACCGGGCGAGGGCCACCACGTGGTCCCACAGCTCCACCGCGTCCTCCTCAGCAGGCAGCCGGCTGATGACGGGTCCGAAGAAGGCCACACCCTCCGGCGGCTCGAAGTGGATGATCGGGGTCCCGACGTCCCGGCCGGTGAGCGCCAGGGCCTCCTCCGTCTCCGCCCGGACCACCGCGTCCCACGACCGGTCGTCGAGGGCGTCGGCGAGCCCGACCGGGAGTTCTGCGGCGATGAGCACGGGTTCGAGGAAGGCACGGCTGCCGCGGCGGTCCTGCTCCACCGCCGGTGCGCCGGGCGCAGGATCGGCGTCGAAGATGCGGGTCCCGAGACCCTCGTACAGGCGCCCGACCGCCTCCCGCCCGTGCTCCGCACGGGTCCGGGCGGCCACGCGCAGCAGGCGCAGGCCCGCCGTGTGGGACGCCTCGTACTCCGGCGGGAACCACGCGTCGTAGTCCACGTGCTCGTTGAGCAGTCGCAGGGAGATGAACCGCCAGTCCACCCGGTAGTCCCGGCGGGCCGTCACCGTGCGGACCCACGAGCTGGTCAACCACGCGAAGGGGCACGTCGGGTCGAAGTAGAAGTGGATGTCGGCGCTCCTCATCGTGCACACGCTAGGAGCCGCCCGGGCGTCGGTCAAGGACACGGCCGTGGGGCTGCCGCCCCGGACGCCGCCCTAGACTCGGGGGTGACCGCCCGACCCCGCGGCCCGGACCTCTCGCCCCGGAACCCGCAGCACCGAGCACAGGAGGATCCGCCCATGGCTCCCGCCGGCCCCGCCCCTCGACGCCGCGGCCGCCCGCGCCAGCCGGTGCTCTCCGAGGAGCGGATCACCAAGTCCGCCATCAAGATCGTGGCCACGCGGGGCTACCAGCACCTGACGATGACGGAGCTGGCGCAGGAGCTGAAGGTCTCCACCTCGGCCCTGTACAACCACACGCCGTCGAAGCGGGACGTGCTGATCCGGGTCCAGGACGCGATCAACCAGGGCATCGACCGCTCCGGGTTCGACACCCTCCCCTGGGACCAGGCCCTCGAGCGCTGGGCGCGGTCCTACCGCGACTGCTACGCCCAGCACACGGCCATGATCCCGATCATGGCCGTGCTGCCGGTCGCGAACTCCCCGCACACCCTGCAGATGTACGAGACGGTGGCCTCCGGGCTCGCGGACGCGGGCTGGTCGCGCGCGGAGATCGCGGACGTGATCGTCTCGGTCGAGTCGCTGGTCTTCGGCGCCGCCTACGACGCCACGGCCCCCGCCGACATCTTCGACCCCGGGGAGCGGTCGGACCTCGCCCCGGTGTTCGCCGACGCGGTCCGGGCCCGGCCCGCGGACGCCGAGGCGGCCGCGGAGGAGGCGTTCGACATGGCCCTCACCGCCATGCTGGACGGCTTCCGGCTGCGCCTCTCGGCCGCACAGGACCGGACCGCCGGGCAGGACTGAGGCCTGGACAGGACTGCGCCGCCGGACGGCACCGAGCGGACAGGACCCCACCTCCCGGCCGCGGCGGCTCAGACGTCGAGCGCGTGCATCACGTGCTTGACCCGGGTGTACTCCTCGACCGAGTACAGCGAGAGGTCCTTGCCGTAGCCGGAGCTCTTGAACCCTCCGTGCGGCATCTCGGAGATCAGCATGACGTGGGTGTTGACCCACACGCAGCCGAAGTCGAGCTCGCGGGACACGCGCATGGCCGTGCCGTGGTCCGCGGTCCACACGCTCGAGGCCAGGGCGTAGTCGACGTCGTTGGCCAGCTCGAGCGCCTCCTCCTCCGTGCCGAAGGGCTGCACGGTGAGGACCGGGCCGAAGGTCTCCTCCTGGACGAGGGCGTCCTCCTGGCGCACCCCCGTCACCACGGTGGGCTCGAAGAAGTAGCCGGGAGCGCCCTCCACCGGCCTGCCGCCGGTGACCACGGTCGCGTGCCCGGGGAGGTCGGCGAGCTTGCGGCACACGTCCTCGAAGTGCCGGGCGTTGTTGAGCGGGCCGTAGAAGTTCTTGGACTCGTCCGGGTCCCCGGTGACGACGTCCCGGGCGGCCGCGGCCAGCAGCTCCACGAACTCGTCGTGGGCGCTGTCCTGGACCAGGACGCGGGTCACCGCCGTGCAGTCCTGGCCGGCGTTGAAGGTGCCGAACTCCACGAGGGCCTTCGCGGCGGCGGGCAGGTCGGCGTCCGCGAAGACGACGGCGGGCGCCTTGCCGCCGAGCTCGAGGTGGCCGCGGGTGAGGTTCTCCGCGGCGGCGAGGGCCACGGCGCGGCCGGCGCGCACGGAGCCGGTGATGGAGACCATGGCCGGGGTCCGGTGGGAGGTCATCAGCGCCCCCGTGGAGCCGTCCCCCAGGAGGACGTTCACCACACCGGCGGGGAAGATCCCGTCGATGAGCCGGGCCAGGACCAGGGTGGACTCCGGGGTGGTGTCCGAGGGCTTGAGGACCACGGTGTTGCCCGCGGCGAGCGCCGGGCCGAGCTTCCAGATCGCCATGAGCAGCGGGTAGTTCCAGGGCGTCACCTGCGCGACGACGCCGAGCGGCTCCCGCCGCACGTAGGAGGTGTGCCCGCCCAGGTACTCCGCCGCGGCCCTGCCCTCGAGACTCCGGGCGGCGCCGGCGAAGAAGCGGAGGTTGTCGGCACCGGCGCCGACCTCCTCCTCCGCGATCATCCGGCGCGGCTGGCCGGTGTTGCGGTGCTGGGCGTCGACGAGCTCGGAGCTGTGCGCCTCGAGCGCGTCCGCGAGCCGGAGCAGCATCAGCTGGCGCTCGCTCGGTGTGGTGCGCCGCCAGGTCCGGAACGCCGTCCGGGCCGCGGCGAAGGCCCGGTCGACGTCCGCGGCGTCCGAGACCGGGGAGACGGCGACCGTGCCGCCGGTGGCGGGGTCGACGACGTCGATCCGGCCGGTGCCGTGGGCGTCGACGAAGGCGCCGTCGACGTAGTTCTGCAGGAGCTCGCTCATGGTGGTTCCTCTCTCCGGGCGCGGACGCGGTGCCTGCCACTCTAAATGATCGTTGTTCATTTTAGTAGGGGGTGGTGTGACCGGGGACACCGGGGGCCGTCCGCGCGGCACCCACCGCGGATCCGCGACGACCCGGCGGCGGGCAGTGCCCCGCACCGGCACCCGCCGTAGCATGGTGGTGCAGGACCCACGTCCGCCCGGACTCCCGGACGGACCTTCGGAGGGTGAGCAGATGAGACGACCCCGGCCCGACACGCCCGGCCCCGGCCAGGAGTCCGTGTGGGACTACCCGAGACCACCCCGGACGGAGGCCAGCCGGGAGCACGTGGAGGTGTGGCTGGGCGGCGAGCGCATCGCCTCGACCACGGCCGCGCTGCGCGTGCTCGAGACCAGCCACCCGCCCACCTACTACCTGCCCCGCGCGTCCTTCGCCGACGGCAGCCTGGTCCCGTGCGAGGGGAGCTCGTGGTGCGAGTGGAAGGGCGCTGCGGCGTACTTCGACGTGCGCGGCGGGAACCGGACCGCCTCCCGCGCGGCGTGGACCTACCCCTCCCCGACGCCGGGCTTCGAGTCCTTGCGCGGTCACATCGCCCTGATGCCCGGGGAGATGGACGGGTGCTTCGTCGCCGGGGAGCAGGTGCGCCCGCAGGACGGCGGGTTCTACGGGGGCTGGATCACCTCGCGGGTGGCCGGCCCGTTCAAGGGCACGCCCGGCAGCCGGGGCTGGTGAACCGGGGATGCGCCGTGCCACCTGGCCCGCCCTCGTGCTGACCGTCCTGCTCCTGACCACCGCGTGCGCGCAGCGGGATCCGAGCGGGGCCGCCCCCGCGACCCCCGCCACCCCCGCGACCTCGGGGGCACCGACGGGCCCGGAGGCACCGACGGCCCCGGGCACGGCGGCTGCCCCGAGCACGCCGTCGGCCCCGGCGGTGCCGGCGGAGGGACTGGTGATCGAGGTGGCCCACACCGGCGGCTTCGTCACCCCGGAGATGCTGGCGTCCCGGCTGCCCGTGGTCAGCATCCACGCCGACGGCCGGGTCATCACCCGGGGCCCGCAGATCGAGATCCATCCGCCCCCTGCCCTGCCCGCCCTCCAGGTGCAGCAGGTCGACGAGGACGCGGTGCGCACCCTGGTGGAGCACGCGCTCCGGGCGGGGGTCGGCGAGTCGGCTGACCTCGGCAGCCCGCCGGTGGCCGACCTGCCCTCGACCCGCTTCACCGTGCGGACCCGGGACGAGACCTACGTGCGGGAGGTGTACGCCCTGGGCGCCGAGGCGCCGCCCGGCCCGCCGGGCGAGGACCGGCCCGCCGGCACGGACGACACCCTGACCCCGGAGCAGCGGGCCGCGCGGGCCGAGCTCCAGGAGCTGGTCCGGACGCTGGGCGACCCGGCCTCGGTGCTGCCCGCCGGCGCCGTCGGGGAGTACGAGGTCTACACCCCCGAGGCCGTCGCCGGCGTGGTCACGGAGTGGACCGATCCGCAGCAGGACGGCGCGGAGCCCACCCCGGTGCCGTGGCCGGGACCGCCGTTGCCGGGGGAGCCGCTCGAGCCGCGACTGGGCCTGAGCTGCGTGCTCGCCACCGGCGAGCAGGCCGAGGCCGTCCTGGACGCCGCGGGCTCGGCCAGCACCCTGACGCCCTGGGTGTCCGAGGACGGCCGGCGCTGGTCGGTCGCCCTCCGCCCGCTGCTGCCCCACGAGGAGGGCTGCGGGGACCTCGTGGAGCGCTGAGCGCGCCGGACTCAGCCGGTCGGGGAGGAGGACTGCGGGCTCCGCCGTCCCGCCCCCTCCTCGGCCGGCTCCTCGTAGGGCCGCAGCCGGATCAGGGCCAGGGCCGCGAGGGCGACCACCACCGCCACGCCGATGTAGAGCTGCACGGGCGTCCAGCCGGTGTCCAGCAGCGCGCCGACCGCGATCGGGGCCAGGATCGCCCCGGCCCGCCCGACCCCGATGCCCCAGCCCACGCCGGTGGTCCGGATGCCGGGCTCGTAGGTCATGGGGGCCACGGTGTAGAGGCCCGCGATGCAGCCGTTGATGAGCATGCCGACCACCACGCCGGAAGAGAACGCCAGCAGGGGCACCGACGTGGTGGTGATGAAGAGCACGAGGGTCACCGCGGAGAGCACCGTGAAGGACATCAGGGTCAGCCGCTCGTCCCACCTGGTGGTCAGCGCCCCGTAGAGCAGGGACCCGAAGGTGCCGCCCATCGTGAGCATGAGGCCGCCCACGATGCCCTGCTGCTCGCTCATCCCGGACTCCACGAGGAGCCGGGGCGTCCAGGAGTTGGCGAAGTAGAAGCCGAACATGATGACGAAGAAGGCGGTCCAGAGCAGGACGGTCGCGGTGCGGTAGCGGCTGCTGAGCAGCATGCCCACGCTGCTCCCCCGCCGGTCCGCGCCGGCCGGGGCCGGGCCGAGCACGACCTCGCCCTCGAGGCGGATCCGCCGGGCGATGCGGCCGAGCTTCTCGGCGGCCCCCGGGGGCCGCCGGGTGCGGAGGTAGTCGACGGACTCGGGCAGCACGGCGACCACGAGCGCGATCGCCACGAGGGTGAGCAGGCCGCCGGTGAGGAACACGGAGCGCCAGCCGAAGGCGGGGATCAGCTGGGTCGCCCCCATGCCGCCCAGGGTGGCGCCCACGCCGTAGCCCGCGGTGAAGATGCTGACGGCCATGCCGCGCCGGCGGGCGCTGGCGTACTCGCTGGTGATCACCGTGGCGGAGGCGAGGATGCCGCCCACGCCCAGTCCCGTGACGACCCGCCACAGCCCGAGCTCGAGCACGCTCCCGGCCGTGGTGGACAGGAACAGGCCCAGGGCGTTGACGGCCAGGGCCACGATCAGGATCTTCCGCCGCCCGTACCGGTCGGCGAAGGGGCCGAGGACCAGCGAGCCGGCGGCCATGCCGATGAGCCCGGCGCTGAGCAGCCAGCCCAGCTGGGAGCCGGAGAGCCCGAACTCCTCGGTCACGGACGTGGCCGTGAAGGCCATGGCGAGGACGTCGTAGCCGTCGAGGGCGTTGAGGAACGTGGTCACCGCGATGATGAGCCACTGGTACGACGACATCCTGGAGGTGTCGATCTGGTGCCTGATGTCCATGGGTCTGCCTCTCAGGGGACGTCGATGGTGAGGACGGCGGGCGGGCGGGCGCCGGGGCCGGTCCCCGGCGCGGCGGCGACGGCCCGCGAGACGCAGCAGCACATGGACGCGCCGGTCTCCTTCTGCCGGTCCGAGTAGAACACGTCGCGGTGGTCGATCCGCCCGGCCAGGCCCAGCACCTTGACCTGGCACAGCCCGCACTCGCCCTTGCGGCAGTCGGACATCATGTCGAGGCCCTCCCGCTCGAGGGCCTCGAGCAGCGACTCGTCGGAGCCGACGACGGCCTCGGCGCCCAGCCGCGGCACGCGGACCACGAAGGGCTCCGCCTCGAACCAGCCGCTGTTGCCGAAGGTCTCGTAGCGCAGGCCGGTCCGGTCGAGCCCGCGCTCGGCCCAGGCGCGGCGCACCGCGTCCATGAGGCGGATCGGGCCGCACATGTAGAGCTCGGCGCTCTCCGGGACGCCGGCCACGAGGGCCGGGACGTCGAGGGAGCCGCCCTCGTCGTCGACGTGGGCCTCGAACCGGTCCCCGTGCAGGGCCGCGAGATCGTCGAGGTAGGCCATCGCGGCGCGGGAGCGGGCCACGTAGACGAGGCGGTAGTCCGCGCCCAGCCGGCGCAGCAGCGCGGCCATCCCGGCGATCGCCGTGATGCCGATGCCGCCGGCCAGCAGCACGTAGGACGGCGCCCCCACGCGCAGCGGGAAGTTCTGCAGCGGCTGGGTGATCTCCAGGACCTGCCCGGGCTCGAGGCCGTGCATGAACACGGAGCCGCCCCGGGAGGCGGGGGTGCGGAAGACGCTGAGGGCGAGCTGCGCGCCGTCGTCGGTCGCGTCGACCACGGAGTAGGAGCGCACCTGCTGCTCGCCGTGGACGAGCACGCGCACGTCCACGTGCTCGCCGGGCCGCACGGGGCGGGGGGACTCGGGGCGCAGGACGACGCGCCGGATGCCGGCGGCGACGTCCTCGGCGGCGACGACGACGGCGTCCTGCCAGACCTCGTGCTGGGAATCGGCCACGGTTCCCCCT
This sequence comes from Kocuria kalidii, assembly GCF_044462225.1. Taxonomy (NCBI): domain Bacteria; kingdom Bacillati; phylum Actinomycetota; class Actinomycetes; order Micrococcales; family Micrococcaceae; genus Kocuria; species Kocuria kalidii. Next base: position 69,457 of record NZ_JBISWJ010000023.1, read on the forward strand.
CAGGCCCCGGCGGGAGCGGTCGGGGCGGCGGCGAGGCGGCCCTCGGCCTCCAGGGCCCGCTCGAGGAGCCGGCGCACCCACATCCCGCCCATGTCGATGTTGAGGTTGTAGAACTCGTGCTCGGGGTTGGCGTCGATGGCGGCCTGCTGGGCCTGCAGCATGGCCTCGTCCTCGCCGAACACCCCGTGCACGCCGTCGCGCAGCTGGGTGGTGATGAGCTGGCTCTCCAGCCGGTAGTTGCGCATGAACGCCCAGAAGTAGTGGCAGGAGCGGTCCGTCTCGGGGGTGATCGTGTTCATCACGTAGCCGTTGACCCCGCGGGACCGGTCCCCCTCCGGGGCCCCGGTGCCGGCCTCGGCGACGCCGACGTCGATGCAGATGGTGGAGGGGAAGGTGTAGTGGATGATCTGCCAGCGGTCCACCTTGCCCTCGAAGCCGGGGAACCTGTCCTGCATGTTCTTGCGCCAGAAGGGCGGGGCGTCGATGTTGCGCATCCAGCGGCTCACGGTGACGGAGCGCTCGTCGTGGGTGGTCTCGAACTCCGACTCGGACAGCTCCTCCTGTCCGATGCTGGAGGAGTGCACGAACTCCTCGTGCGTGAGGTCCATGAGGTTGTCGAGGACCAGCTGGTAGTTGCAGGGGGCGTGGATGGTCTCGCCGTCGCCGGCCCACTCCGTGCTGTCCAGCTGGTGCATGTCGGGCAGCAGGGCGGGGTCCGCCTGCGTGGGGTCGCCGAGCCAGACCCACACGTAACGGTGGCGTTCGAGCACCGGGTAGGACGGCACGGTGGCGGAGGGGTTCAGCGTCTCCTGCGCGGGCATCGAGGTGCACCGGCCCGCCGCGTTGTAGCGCAGGCCGTGGTACGGGCACTGGATCTCGTCGCGGCCCACGAGCCTGCCCTGGGACAGGGGGGCGAGCCGGTGCCAGCAGGCGTCCGCGAGGGCCACGGCGCGGCCGTCCTCCGTGCGCCACAGGGCCAGCGGACGGCCCGCGACGGTGCGGGAGAGGATGCCCTTCCCGGTGATCTCGTGGTCCCACCCGGCCACGTACCAGGCGTTGAGGGGGTGGGACAGGAGCTTGGCGGTGCTGGTGGTCTTCGTCGCGGAGACGGTCATGGCGCGGTCCTCTGCTGGGCGGTCCGGGAAGAGCGAGGCCGACTCACTATCTCCATAGTGAGTAAGTGGCATGGGACACAGACTACCTATGTCCATAGTGAGTGACAAGGGTCACGGGCGGCCGCGCGCCCGCTAGGCTCAGCAGGACGCCGCCCTGCTCCGACGGGAGGCCTGCTTCGACGGAAGGAACCGACCGTGAGTCTCCGCTCGGCCCTGCTGGCACTGCTGTCCTCGGGGCCGCTGACGGGCTACGACGTGGTCAAGCAGTTCAGCACCTCCGTGGGCCACGTCTGGCACGCCCCCGACTCGCAGATCTACCCCGAGCTGCGGAAGCTGCACGCGGAGGGGCTGCTCGCGAGCCGGCCCGTCCCGTGGGGATCCCGGGGCGCCACCAAGACGGAGTACTCCATCACGCCGGAGGGCGAGCACGCCCTGCGGCAGTGGCAGGACCAGCCGCTCGGCTACGTCCGGGAGCGGGACCCCGCCCACCTCCGGGCCGCCTACTTCGAGTGGGCGGCCCCCGGGGCCGCGGCCGCGCAGCTGCGCGCCCACATCGCGCACTACCGGGACCAGCGCACGCAGGCCCTCCGGCAGATCCGCGCGATCGAGGACCGCACGAGCCCCACGCTCGCCCGGAGGCTGGCCGCCAATCCCGAGGACCAGTGGGAGCGGATCACCCGGTTCAAGGTGTTCGCCTACGAGGGCCAGGTGTCCCGCGCCGACCAGGAGATCGCCTGGGCCGAGCGCGGCCTGCGGCTGCTGGAGGAGCTGGGCGAGCTGGAGGGGACCGGCACGCCCTGACGCCCCGGCGGCGGGGGCACCCCGGCGACCGAGTCGTTCCGTGACGCGGCCGGCGCCCTGCCCGGCCGCGCTCCCGCCGGGCGCACCGGCCGGTGCGTAGGCTGGACGGACCCCCGACCCCGGCCCCAGGACAGACCATGACGCGCTCGCCGCTGCTCCGCCATCTCGCCCCGGCCCTGTGCGCCGCACTCCTCCTGACCGGCTGCGCCCAGGACACCGGCGCCGGTTCCGCGGCGACGCCGGCGGCGGACGCGTCGTCGACGGCGGCGGGCTCGCCGGGGTCGTCGGCGTCGTCGGCCCCCGCGTCGTCGCCCACCCCGACCCCGACCCCCACCCCGGAGGAGCCCGCGGAGCTGATCGGCGGGGGCACCGAGGTGTTCCCCGACCGCCGGATGGTGGCGCTCTACGGCCACCCGGAGACGCCCGGCCTCGGGGTGCTCGGCGAGCAGGGCCCCCGGGAGTCGGTCATCCGCGCCCAGGAACTGGCCGCCCAGTACGAGCCCTTCAGCGACGTGCCCGTGGTCCCCGCGTTCGAGATCATCACGACCACGGCGTCCTCGGAGCCCGGCGTGGACGGGGACTACTCGCGGGAGTCGACCGTCGAGGACCTGCGCCCCTACGTCGATGCCGCGGTGGAGCACGACGTGTACGTGGTGCTCGACCTGCAGCCGGGCCACCAGGACTTCCTGAGCCAGGCGCAGCAGTACGAGGAGCTGCTGCGCCTGCCCAACGTCGGGCTCGCGCTGGACCCCGAGTGGCGGCTCGCCCCCGGACAGGTGCACATGGTGCAGATCGGCTCGGTGGACGCGGCGGAGATCAACGCGACCACCGCGTGGCTCGCCGAGCTGACCCGGGAGAACGACCTGCCGCAGAAGGTGGTGGTCCTGCACCAGTTCGCGGACTCGATGATCACGAACCGGCACCTCGTGGACGCCTCCCGCCCGGAGCTCGCGCTCGTCCTGCACGCTGACGGCCACGGCACGCCGGACCTGAAGATGGGGACGTGGGAGCGGCTGCAGGAGGGCCTGCCGGAGGGGATCCGGATGGCGTGGAAGAACTTCTACGACGAGGACACGCCCACCTTCACGCCCGAGCAGACCTCGGCGATCGAGCCGCAGCCCTGGTTCGTCTCCTACCAGTGAGCCCTGCCGAACCGCGCTCCTCGCGCCTACGCTAAGGACGGGCGGCCCGGCAGCCCGCCGGACCGCGGATCGAGGAGGCTCCCATGAAGGCACTCGTCTACCACGGACCGGGCAGCAAGGCGTGGGAGGACGCCCCGGACCCGGCCCTCCAGGACCCCACCGACGTCATCGCGAAGGTCGACACGACCACCATCTGCGGCACCGACCTGCACATCCTCAAGGGCGACGTCCCAGCCGTGGTCGACGGCCGGATCCTCGGCCACGAGGCGGTCGGCACGATCACCGAGGTCGGGGACGCCGTGACCGGGCTGGTGCCCGGCGACCGGATCATCATCCCGGCGGTCACCAACTGCGGGAAGTGCTCCTACTGCAGGAACAACCAGCCCTCCCACTGCCAGACCCTGGGCGGCGTCGGATGGGTGTTCGGGCACCTCATCGACGGGACCCAGGCCGAGTACGTGCGCGTGCCCTTCGCGGAGACCTCCGTGCACAAGGTCCCCGAGGGGCTCGACGACGAGGACGTCCTGTTCCTGACCGACGCCCTGCCCACGGGCTTCGAGATCGGGATCCTCAACGGGAACACGAAGCCCGGCGACACGGTCGCGATCGTGGGCGCGGGCCCGGTGGGGCTGGGGGCGGTGATGACGGCCAACCTCTGCGGCGCCGGGCGGGTGATCACCGTGGACCTCGACGAGAACCGGATGGACAAGGCCCTCGAGCTCGGGGCCACGGACAAGGTCGACGCGGCGGACCCGGACGCCGTCGAGAAGATCAGGGCGCTGTCGCCGGACGGTCTCGGCGTGGACGTGGCCATCGAGGCCGTGGGCGTCCCCCAGACGTTCCGGACGTGCCTGGACGTGGTGCGGCCCTACGGCACCGTGGCCAACGCCGGCGTGCACGGCCGGCCGGTCGAGCTGCCCCTGGACAGGATGTGGATCTCCAACGTCCGCCTCACCATGGGTCTGGTGGACTGCCGCACCGTGGGCAACCTGCTGAACATGGTCCGCTCCGGGCGGCTGAACGCCCGGGCCATGGCCACTCACCGCTTCACCATGTCCCAGATGGAGGAGGCGTACGAACTGTTCGGCAACGCCGCGGAGCACCAGGCGGTGAAGGTGGTCATCACGGCCGACTGAGCACCCGGTCCTGCCCGGGACGCCGACGCGCCTGCGTCGCGGGCACGGCCGCTTGCTAGCGTGTGGCCGTGCGGACCGACAGACTCCAGAGCCCCCGGCAGCGCAGGACCATCGACCGGCTGGCCCGGTGGCTCGTCCGCGCCCACGGGACCGAACCGGGATGGGACGCGCTCGTCCTGGACGTCCTGAGCGTGGGCAGGGACCTGCGCCTGCAGGTGCGGGAGGTCCGCGGCGACCGCACGGTCCGGCGTCCCGTGGACGTCGAGGGCCTGCGCAACGTCCCGCGGCGGCTGGTCCGGGCGCTCCAGGACGACTACGCCGATCTCGTCGACGGGTCGTGGCTGTCCGCCACGCTGATCGTCACGGTGTCCGCGCGGCGCTGGCAGCGGCCCGGCGTGGAGCTCGTCCTGAATTACGACGACGACCCCCTCCTGCCGGCGCACGCCCCGCACCCGGTCGCCGCGGAGGACTGGCGGCGGCATCTCGGGCACTACCGGAGGATGGACCGCAAGATCCCCCCGTGGCTGCGGGAGCGGCTGGAGGATGCCGGGCTCGCCGTGCCGGAGCGCTGAGCAGGCACTGTTCGCCCTCGGGGGAATGCGGATTCCCGGCGCGCTCCACCGTTCCCTCAGCATGCTGAGGGGTCTACGCTGGTAGCACCTGTTCACCGACCGGAGGGAGCGCCCATGGGACTCGGAGACAAAGTCAGCAACGCCGCGGAGAAGGCGGGCGGCAGTGCAAAGGAAAAGATCGGCGACGCCACCGACAACCGCGACCTCCAGGCCGAGGGCCAGGCGGACAAGATGTCCGGCAGCGCCAAGCAGGCCGGCGAGAACGTCAAGGACGCGGGCAAGAACTTCAAGGACGGAGCATAAGCAGCACGGTTCAGCCGTCGAACCGCACGGAGGGCCCCGGTGTCGCAGTCGACACCGGGGCCCTTCGCCGTGCTCCGGCCGTCCCGCCGGGTGTGGTCCGCCGGGTGCGGCTCACCGGGCCTCGTCGCCGGACTCGACGCCGGCGACCTCCTCCTGGGAGCCGTGCCCCGTGCGCGCCCGGGTGCGGGCGTCGACGGCCAGCAGGACGAGGACGACGACGCAGCCGGCGGCGGCCGCGAGCAGCTGGGTCCACCAGTCCCCCTCCGGGGCGAGCAGCGTGCGGTCCTCGAGCTGCCACGGCCACAGGGTGCGCAGGGCGCCGAGCATCAGCCCGGTGAGCGCCAGCATGGTGACGCGGTGGTGCTGGTCGAGGAGCCACTGCAGGCCCTTCACGATCACGACCATGCCCAGTGCGGCGCCGAGGAAGAACAGGGCCAGGTAGCCGAGGTCGAGCTCGTCGACGGCCCGCAGCGTCGGCTGGTAGAGCCCGATCGTCAGGAGCAGGAACGAGCCGGAGAGTCCCGGCAGCAGCAGCGCGGACACCGCGACCATCGCGGCCAGCACCACGAGCAGCGGCGCGGGGGTGACCGTGGTGGGGGGGATGGACACCAGCACGAACGCGATCACCGCCGCGAGCGCCACCACGGCCGCGTCCCGGGCCCGCAGCGCCCCGCCCGCCAGGCGCAGCGGCACGCCGATCGAGGCCAGGACCATGCCGAAGAACAGCGCCCGCATGGTCACGGGGTACTCCTCGACGAGGTGGCTCATCGGCCCGGCCACCGTGAGCAGGGCCGCGACCATGCCGATCACCACGGGCACCACGATCCGCCAGTGGACCAGGCCCAGGTGGTGCTGCACGCCGGCGGCGCGGTCGGGCCCGAGCAGGGCCCGCCGGCCGGCGGAGACCACGTGCCCGGCGGAGTTGATGAGCTCGTCGTAGATGCCGACCACCAGTGCCACGGTGCCGCCGCTGACCCCGGGGACGGTCTCGACCACGCCGATGAGCGCCCCGCGGACCAGGTTCCCGGGGAGGCTGCGGCGGACCTCCCCGCCGGTGGCGCTGGTGGTGCCGGTGGTGCCGGTGGTGCCGGTGGTGCCGGCTGCGGTCGTGGCGGTCGGCGGCGTCGAGGGCCGGTCGGGGGACGGTGAGGGGGTCACGGGTGCTCCTGGGCGGTGGAAGGGGACGGTGCAAGAGGACGGTGCAAGAGGACGGTGCAAGAGGACGGTGCAAGAGGACGGTGCAAGAGGACGGTGCAAGAGGTCGGTGCAAGAGGTCGGTGCAAGAGGTCGGTGCAAGAGGTCGGTGCAAGAAGACGGCGCCGGAGGGCGGCGCACGGGGTCTGCACGGGCAGGGGAAGAGGGCCGGGGAAGAGGGGTCGCCTGCCAGGGTACCGGGGCGGTCCGGACGAGGTCCGGGTTTTCCGGTTGCACCCCGTCATCCTCTGGGTGCGGCGGATCACGTCTGCATAGACTGGCCGGACCGTTCGTGCCCTCGACACAGGAGCGCATCATGAGCCCCAACCAGATCGGTTTCGCCCTGATCCTCCTGGCAGCGCTGTTCCTGCTGGGCAAGTGGCTGCGGGTCCGGGTCCGGTGGATCCAGAAGATCTTCCTGCCCAGCTCGATCATCGCGGGCTTCCTGGCCCTGCTGGCGGGGCCCCAGGTCCTGGGCCGGCTCGGCGAGGCCACCGGTGTCGACTGGCTCGCGGACGGGGGCGTGTTCACCCCGGGGATCCTCGAGGTCTGGGCCACGCTCCCGAGCCTGCTCATCAGCGTGGTCTTCGCGACGCTCTTCCTCGGGGCGTCCATCCCCGGCCCCCGGCGCGTCGCCCGGCTCGCCGGTCCGCAGCTGTCGGTGGGCCTGGCCCTGGGCTCCGGCCAGTACGTCATCGGGCTGCTGCTCGTGATCGCGGTCCTCGGCCCGCTGTTCGGGATCTCCCCCATGGCCGGCGCGCTGATCGAGATCGGCTTCGAGGGCGGCCACGGCACCGCGGCCGGGATGCGCCCCGTCATGGAGGAGCTGGGCTTCGAGGAGGGCGCGGACCTGGCCCTGGGCATGGCCACGGTCGGCCTGGTCGGCGGCATCGTCATCGGGATCGCCGTCCTCAACTGGGGCGTGCGCACCGGGCGCACCAAGGTGATCAAGGGCAACGTCGAGCAGTCCGTCGAGGAGCAGAAGGGCCTCTACCGCCGGGACGAGAACATCCCGGCGGCCATGATGACCTCCCGGCCGGCCTCGATCGAGCCGCTCACCCTGCACGTGGCCGTCGTGGGGATCGCCATCCTCATCGGCTACCTGCTCCTCACGGGCCTGCAGTGGATCGAGCAGGCGCTGTGGGCGGACACCGTGGAGCTGCTCGCGTTCGTGCCCCTCTTCCCGCTCGCCATGCTGGGCGGCGTGGTGGTGCAGCTGGTCATGGACTGGCGGGGCATCGGCCACCTGCTGGACCACCAGATGATGCTGCGCATCCAGGGGCTCGCCCTCGACTTCCTGATCCTCGCCGCGATCGCGACCCTGTCCCTCACCGCGATCGCCGCGAACTGGGAGACCTTCCTGATCCTGTCCGTCGCCGGCATCGTGTTCTGCACGGGCTTCCTGGTGCTCTTCGTGCCCAAGATCATCCCCGACTACTGGCTCGAGCGCGGGATCGCGGACTTCGGCCAGTCCATGGGCGTGACCGCCACCGGCCTGATCCTCATGCGCATCGCCGATCCGCACGACGAGAGCCCGGCGATGGAGGCCTTCGGCTACAAGCAGCTGTTCTTCGAGCCGTTCTTCGGCGGCGGGCTGATCACCGCCGCCTCGGTGCCGCTGATCTACCAGTTCGGCCCGTGGCCGCTGTTCATCGCCATGTCGGTGCTGTTCGTGGTCGCACTGGTCGGGGGCATGGTCTACCGCCGCCGGCTCGTGGCGGCCGGCTCCGTCGACGCGGTGCACGCCCGGCATGCCTGACCGGTCGTGAGCGACGTCGTCGTCCCCACCCGTCACGGGGACATCCCCGTGCACGTGGCCGTGCCCGACGTCCCGGGGCCCCGGCCGGGCGTGGTGCTCGTGCACGACGTCACGGGGATGAGCGGGGACCTGCGCCTCCAGGCGGACTGGCTGGCGCGCGAGGGGTTCCTGGCCGCCGCACCGGACCTCTTCCACCGGGGCGGCCGGCTCCGCTGCCTGCGCACGGCCGCGAAGGACCTCGGCGCCCGCCGGGGACGCACGTTCGACGACGTCGAGGCGATCCGCTCCTGGCTCACCGCGCACCCCCGCTGCACGGGCCGGACCGGGGTCGTCGGCTTCGGCCTGGGCGGCGGCTACGCCCTCGCACTGGCGGCCGAGCACGGGTTCGCGGCCGCCAGCACGAACTACGGCGGGTGTCCCGAGGGCGCCGAGCAGTGGCTCCCGCGGGCCTGCCCGATCGTGGGCAGCTACGGCGGGGCGGACCGCACCCCCCTGGGCGGGGACGCCGGCCGCCGGCTGGAGGGCATCCTCACGGAGACCGGGGTGGAGCAGGACATCAGGATCTACCCCGGGGCGGGCCACGGCTTCATGAACCACCACGACCCCGCCGACCTGTCCCCGGTGCTGCGGGCCATCGGCCGGTTCCGGCGCAGCGGCTACGACGACCCGGCCGCCCAGGACGCCCGGCGCCGGATCGCGGCCTTCCTCGACCGGCACCTGCAGGAGCGGACCGACGAGGACGTCCCGGCGGACTCCCCCGGCTGAGCGGGACCGGGCCCCCCGGTCCACCGCCGGCGCCGATGCGGCCGGGGCCGGTGCGGCCGGGGCGCTCCGCGTCCTGGGCGCTCTGCGTCCGGTCGGGGCCGCGGCCCCGACCGGCAGGTCCCCGCCGGGACGCGGCCGTCAGCGGGCGAGCAGCAGCGCGAGCACCCCGCCGAGGACCACGTAGATCGCTGCGGTGGGGAACGTGGAGCGCAGCACCCTGCCCTCCTGGCCGGTCAGGCCCACGGTGGCCACGGCGGCCACGATGTTGTGGGGGCAGATGAGGTTGCCGACCGCGGCCCCGAACCCCTGGGCCCCGAGCAGCGGGAGCACGGGGAGGTCCACCGCCTCGGCCGTGGTGGCCTGGAGCTCCGTGAACAGCACGTTCGATGCGGTCGCCGACCCGGTCACGAAGGTGCCGAACGCCCCGACGGCCGGGGCGACCAGGGGCCAGGCGGCGCCGGCACCGGCCGCGGCGTAGGCCAGCTCGTCGGTCATCCCGGCGTGGGACATGGTGCGGGCGATGGTGACCATCGCCACCAGCGCCACCACCACGGGGCCCAGCTGGCGGGTGGCCACCACGAAGGCGCCGCGGATCTCCCGGCCGGACGCCCGCTGGAGGAGCGCCCCGATGACGAAGGCCGCCGTCAGCAGCACGGCCGGGTGGAAAAGCGGCAGCACGCTGCCGGAGAAGCCCGTGGCCGTCTCCCACTCGAGCACGACGCCCCGCAGGGCGTCCCGCAGCGGCGGCACCAGCCGGGTGGCCAGCACCAGGGCCACCAGCACCAGGTACGGCGCGGCGGCCAGCACCATGGGCATCTCCCGGGCCTCGACCGGCTCAGCGCCCGGGAGGCCACCGGCAGCGGCCCGGGGCGCCGCACCGGGCCCCGCCTCCGCTCCGATCCGCCCGCGCCGCCGCACCAGGACCAGCGCGAACACGGAGAACCCCACCAGCGCCCCGCCCAGCGTGGGCAGCTCCGGGCCCACGAAGGCCGCGATGGCCCCGTAGGGCACCAGGAAGGCGGCGGCCGCGAAGGCGCCCCAGGCCCACAGCCCGCGGGCGTCGCCGAACGCGCGGCCGACGGTGAGCACGACGGCGGCCATGAGGACGCCGCCGAGGACCACGTGGTACGGCACGGTGGCCCGGGCCAGCTCGGCCCCCGTGAAGTCGACCAGCGCGGTCTGGGCCAGCACCGGGGTGCCCACGGCGCCGAAGGAGACGCCCGCGGCGTGCCCGATCATGGCCGCCGTGACGGCGTGCAGCGGCGGCATGCCGGCGGCCACGAGGAACGGGGCGGCGAGGGCCACGGGCGTCCCGAACCCGGCGGCCCCCTCGAGGAACAGCGCGAAGAACCACGCCACCAGGAGGGCGCCCAGCCGGGGGTCGGGGTGCAGCCGCGCCAGGCCGGAGCGCAGCCGCAGCGCCGCGCCCGTGCGCTGCTGCAGGTGGTGGATGCCCAGCGCCGGGCCGATGATCCCGACCACGGTGAGGGCGATGAAGGACGCCTCGGCCAGCACGCCGGCGGACCCGGACCACGCCGTGAACGGGTCCGCGGCCCCGCCGAAGCCGAACGCGGACACGGCCAGCACCAGCGTCACCACCGCGGTCACGATGCCGGCCCGGGCGGCCGACCAGCCGGCGACGGTCATGAGGACCAGCACCACCAGCACGGGTGCCGCGGCCAGGAGCGCCTGCATGCCCGTCCCGCTCACGCGGCGTCGTCGTCGCCCGCGTGCGGGGCGGCCCCGGGGACGGACTCGCGGGCGGGCTGGAGGAGGGGCTCGGACTTCTTCTCGTCCGGCTCGACGTCCTGGATCGCCATGCGCATTCGCCTCCTCGCCTCCGACCCTAGGGGCGCCGGTCCGCGAGGTCCATGCCCGGGCCGGACGGCACCGGGGGCGCCCGGCGGGGACGCACGACACGCCGGACGGCGACCGGACGGGATTTTCTCGTGTGGGGATGTTCACGCGCCCGGCAGGGACGGCCGTCACAGATCGCCGTCCCGCGCCGCTGCAGGCAACCGGTAGAGGTTGCCGACCGGACGGTGGTGTGACGAACGTCAAGGCGGTGCCGGCCGTTTGTCAAATCGCGCGTCAGCGCGGGCCGCCCCGGACAGTGCACCATGGAAGCACACGGAGTGAGAACTCCGAACCGACAACTTTGATGGGAGGTGGCGTCATGACCGCTGCTGAGATGTGGATGACCGACCTGAGCCGGATCCAGCCGGGTGACCGGCTCGAGATCTGGGACGAGTTCTACGAGAGCTGTGTCGGCACCGTCGGGCAGGTCTCGCACCGCCTGGGGGTCCTCTGGGTCCTCGAGGCCGGCACGGGCGTCCGCCGGCTGTTCTCCTTCGAGGGGTGCCGGCTCCGCCGCGCGCCCCTGGCCCTCGCGGCCTGACCGGAGACGGTCCACGACGCCCGATCGGCCCGGTTCGCACCGGAGGCCGGTCGGGCGTCGTCGTGTCCGCGCCCACCCGGCCGCGGACGGCAGGATGGGTCCATGAGCATCCTCATCGGCCTGGACATCGGCGGCACCAAGACCCACGGCCTGCGGGCCGAGAACGGCGACCCCGGGCGGGAGGCGTTCGGCGGCAGCGCGAACGTGCAGAACGTCCGTCCTGACGAGGCCGCCCGCGCCCTGGGCCGGGTCCTCGCCGAGCTGGGGGCCTCCGACGCCGACGTGGTGGTGGCGGGCGCGGGCGGCGTCGACACCCCCGCCGACGCCGAGGCGCTGCGCGCACTCATCGCCCCGCACGCGGGTGCGGCACGGATCGTCGTCGTGCACGACACCCGGCTGGTCCTGGCCGCCGGTGGCCGCAGCACGGGCATCGCGGTCATCGCCGGCACCGGCTCCGCCGCCTGGGGCACCACCCCGGACGGCCGGGAGGCCCGGGCGGGAGGCTGGGGCCACCTGCTGGGCGACGAGGGCAGCGGCTACTGGCTGGGCCGCGAGCTCGTGCGCCGCGCGCTCGCCCGGCTCGACGACGGGCTGCGGCCCGACGCCCTGGACCGGGCGGTGCTGGAGCACTGCGGACTGGCCGGGCCCGGGGCGCTCATCGAGCGGTTCCACGCCGGCGCGGGCCGGGGGTACTGGGCCGCCCTCTCGCAGGTCGCCTTCGCGGCCGCGGCGGACGACGACGACGCCCTGCACCTGGTCGACCGCGCGGCCGGTGCCCTGGCCGACCTCGCCGCGACCGTCTCCCGGCGACTGGAGCTCCCCGGCCCGGTGGTGGTCGGCGGCGGCCTGGCCCGGCACCAGCCGCTGCTGCGGCGCCGGCTGGAGGAGGCCGCCGCCGCCCGCGGCCTCGGGGAGCTGCGGGTGCTCGACCGCGATCCCGTGCACGGCGCCCTGCACCTCGCCGACCGGCAGTGAGCCGGCCGTGAGCCGTCAGCGAGCGGGCCGGCGGAGCCCTACGCTGAACGGGTGACCACCCTCGCCCCCTCCCGCGGCCCCGGGCTGCGCCCGACCGTCTACGTGCTGGCCGCGGTCGTCTCCGTCCAGTTCGGCGGGGCCCTCGCCGCCGTCCTGGTGCCCCTGATCGGGGCGTCCGCCACGGTGACCATGCGGCTGCTCATCAGCGCGGCGATCATGCTCGCCGTCATCCGGCCGCGGCTGCGCGGCCGGAGCCGGGAGGCGTGGCGGGCCGGCCTGTTCTTCGGGGCGGCCCTGGCGGGCATGAACTTCGCGTTCTACCAGTCGCTGGCCACCCTGCCGCTGGGCGTGGCCGTGACCATCGAGTTCCTGGGCCCGCTCGCCCTCTCGGCGGTGCTCTCCCGCCGCGCCCGGGACGTCGTCGCGGTGGCGGCGGCCCTGTGCGGGATCGTGCTCATCTCCCAGGCGCTCACCGTGCCGTGGGCGGAGCTCGACCTCGCCGGCATCGCGTGGGCGGCACTGGCCGGGGCGGGCTGGGCCGCGTACATCCTGGGCAGCCGGTCCGCGGGCCGGCACTTCGACCAGCTGGACGGCCTGGCCGTGGCCCTGGTCGTGGCGGCGATCCTGGTCACCCCGGTGGGCGTCCTCACGGCGCACGCCCCCGCACTGACGTGGGGCGTGCTGGGCGCCGGGGTGGGCATCGCGATGCTCTCCTCCGTGGTCCCGTACTCCCTCGAGCTGCTGGCGCTGCGGGCCATCCCGCCCAAGGTCTTCGGCATCCTGCTGAGCCTGGAGCCCGCGGTCGCGGCGCTCGCGGGACTGCTGGTGCTCGGCCAGGCGCTCACCGGCCTCCAGCTCGTCGGCATGGGCCTGGTGGTCGCCGCGAGCGCCGTGGTCATGGTGGGCGGCGGCACCCCGGAGCTCGGCACGGACGTCGCGACGGAGCCCGGGTCCCCGGACGAATGATCAGCCACCTGTTCAATGTCGGACGTCCGTGATGGGATGGAAGCATGGAACCCAACGAGATCATGGACCGTATCCGCTCCGCCCGCGACCACGCCCTGGAGCAGGAGCGCGAGGAGCGCAGCAACATCGCCGACGCGGACACCGCGGACAAGCAGGGCGCCGCGAGCGTCCGCCTGGCCACCCGGCAGGCCGTGCGCGAGGCCTTCGACGACATCCTCGGCGAGACCTCCGACCCCGAGCAGGACGGCTGAGCACCCCGCTCGGCATGATGACCGTCCCCGGAGCACGTCCGTGACCCCCGCGACCCCCACCACCCGCGTGGCCGTGGTCGGCGCGGGCATCGTCGGCCTCGCCGCCGCCCACGCCCTGCGGACGCGCGGCGCCGACGTCACCCTCTACGAGTCCGGACCGCCCGGCGGCGGCCAGTCCGCCGGGCAGTCCCGGATCTTCCGGCACGCCCACGAGGATCCCCGGCTGATCGCGCTCGTCGCCCGCAGCCGGGCCCTGTGGCGGGACTGGGAACAGGAGTTCGGCGTCGAGCTGGTCTCCCGTGACGGGGCCGTGGCGATCGGGGAGGGGATCGAGGACAAGCTGCGCGCCCTCGAGCCGTTCGCGGAGATCCCCGTGCGCCGTCTCCCGCCCGAGGAGCTCCACGACCGGCTGCCCCTCCTGGCCGAGTGGACGGGCCCGGCGATGCTCGACGTCGACGGCGGCGCCATCCGCACCCTCGACGCCGTCGCGGCGCTCGCCCGGCGGCTCGAGGGGTCGACCTCGCGGGAGCACGTGCTCTCGGTGCGCCGGACCGGCGCCCGGGGCGTGGAGGTGCGCACCGGGACCACGCAGGAGACCTACGACCACGTGGTGCTGTGCGCCGGCCGGGGCACGGCACCCCTGGCGCGCGGCGCCGGGCTCGACCTGCCCGTGGAGGTCGGCGCGCACGTCCGGCTCACCTTCGCACCGGTCTCCGGCGGCCGGGCCCACGGCGCCGGGCACGGTCTCCCGACCTTCCAGGACGGCAGCGGGGCCTTCGGGGAGACGGGCGTGTACGCGGCGCCGTATCCCGACGGGCACCACTACTCCGTGGGACTCAGCGGCGACACGCCCGCGCACCCGGACGGCGGTCTCGCCGACCCCGGGGAGCTCGCCGCCCTGGCCGAGCGGACCGTGGCCTACGTGCGTCGCGCCCTGCCAGGCCTGGATCCGGACCCGGTCGACCACGTGCACTGCTGGGTCACCCGGCTGCCGTGGGGCGACGACGGCGTGGGGGTCTGGTCCGAGGACGGACTCACGGCCCTGGCCGGGCACAACCTCTTCAAGCAGGCGCCGGCGCTCGGCGAGGCGCTCGCGGAGACCGCGCTCACCGGCACGGTCCCGGGCGACCTCCACCACGAGGAGCGGCTGGGCCGATCCTCCGGCTGACACCGCCGGGCCGGGTGGCAGCCGCCGGCGCAGACCGGCGTAGGGTCACGGAGGAGTGCCCCGCCGACAGACAGGAGACGACCGGTGCCGTTCCTCCTGGCCCGCCTGGTCCGCCGGCTCGGCCTGCAGACCTGGGGGCTGCCGCTGCTGCTCATCGCCACGGTGTTCCTCACCAGCTGGCCGCTGATGGCCTGGGCCGAGCCGCCCGAGAACACGATCACCGCCGCGGAGAACTACTGGTGGTGGTTCCTGGTCACCGCCTCCACCGTGGGCTACGGCGACTTCTTCCCCACCACTCTCGGCGGCCACCTGGTGGGCGTGTACGTCATTGTCGGCGGCATCGCCACGCTGACCATCATCTTCACCAGGATCGCCACCATGATCGAAAACGCGAAGGGACGGCGCATGAAGGGCCGGATCGACCTCGACATGTCGGACCACCTGGTGATCCTCGGCTACACGCCCGGCCGCACCGAACGGCTCGTGCAGGAGCTCACCGGGGACGGCACCGAGTCGATCGCGCTGTGCGCGTGGGAGGACCTGCCGCAGCACCCGATGCCCGAGCACCCGGGCGTCGGTTTCGTCCGCGGCGACCTCGCCGACGAGGCCGTGCTGCGCCGCGCGGGTCTGCACCGCGCGGCTCGCATCCTCGTCGACGCGCGCGACGACAACGAGGCGCTCACGCTCACCGTGGCGGTCGTGCACGTGAATCCGGACGCGCACGTCGTCGTGACGCTGCGCGACCTGGGACGGGCCCGCAACTTCTCCTACGTCGACGACGACGTGCGCTGCGTGCAGTGGCACTCGCCGCGCCTGGCGACCGAGGAGCTGCAGGACCCGGGCATCGCCGCGGTCTACGCAGAGCTGATGACCCACGGCGGGCGGAACACCTACAGCGCCCGGCTGCCCGCGGGGCTGGCCGGCAAGGGCTTCGGCCGGGTCCAGGAGGCCATGGGGCGCCGTTTCGGCGCCACCGTGCTCGCCGTCCAGCACGGCCGCGCCCTGCTCGACCCGGGCTGGGAGACCCCGCTGCCGGCGGACGCCGTGCTGTTCTACGTGGGTGCGCGCCGCCTCTCGGTGGAGGAGATCGCCGGCTGCTGCTCGGCGTGAGGCCGATGCCCGCTGTCCCTGGTCCCGGCTCCCTCGGGCTGCTGCGTCGCGGTGCTCGGGCTGCTGCGTCGAAGTCCTCGGCCCCGGGAGCGGAGGAGACGGGCCGGCCGGGCGCCTCACTCCCGGGCGAGGCGTCCCAGCGCCGCACGGACCGGCCGGGCACCGCCCAGGCCGGGCAGAGCCGCGAGCTCGTCGTCGAGCTCCAGCAGGCCGGCACGGTCGGTCGGCGCGCCGAAGATCCGGCCGATCCGCTCCGCCACGGGCCCGGGGTCGCAGTACCGGGTGCCGGGCCAGCGCCACCGGGACACCGCGACCCGCGCGAGCCGGCGGGCGTTCGCGCTGCCGGACAGCCGGGCTGCGGCCTCCTCGGCGAAGAACGCCCGGTGCCGCTCCTTGAGGTCCACGATCTGCCGGGCGGTTGCGGCCAGCCGGGGCTCGGCGGCCGCCAGCCGCCGGTAGACCTCCGCGAGCACGGCCGTGTCGAGGCCGCTGGTGGTCATCTGCGCCCCGGTGACGTCGGCGCCCAGGAGGTTGCCGGCCACCGCGCCGAGGACGGGCCGGGCGCGCTCGTCCCACACCCGTCGCGCTCTCCCTCCGGCCGTGTCACCGGGCTCCCGGGCCGTGCGCCCGTTCGCGGCCAGGACCGCGGCGAGGGTCTCGGCGAGCCAGTGCTGCTCGTAGCTCCACGTGGTGAGGAAGGCGGTCACCCGGGGCTCGGCGTGGGTGGGGGTGACCAGGATGTCCCGCAGGCGGTCCAGGAGGCCGCGCTCGACGCACCACAGGTGCACCAGCACCTCGAGGGTCTCCGGTGCGAGGCCGCGCAGGCTCTCCAGCTCGAGGTCCGCGGGGCGCAGGTCCCGCGGGTCGCGCGCATAGGCGCGCACGTCGAACCCGGTCGCGCTGCTCACGCCGGCACGCCCCGGGCGTCCAGGGCGTCGGCCACGACGGTCAGGCCCTCCATCCCGGGCAGCTTCGCGATCTGGCGGTCGATGGCCTCGACCTCCTTGCGGCCCTCCGCCCCGGAGAAGAGGTGACCCATGACGTGGGTGACCTCCTCCTCGGACGAGACGCCGGAGCCGACCGGCTGCCACGCCGTGCGCAGGGCCAGGCGGGCCAGCTTCTGCGCCTTCGGGCTGTCCTGCAGCCGGGCACGGGCCTGGGTGGTGTAGAACGCGATGTGCTTGGTCTCCTGCGCGGCGATCCGCCGCAGCAGCGGGGCGAGCACCGGGTGGTCCTCGAGCACCGCCAGACGCCGGTACGCGGCGGCCGCGGAGCGCTCGTTCACCGCGCCCCACAGCATGTGCACGGCCACGAAGTCCGTTCCCACCACGGTGGACAGCAGCGACTGCTTGACCGGGCCGACCCGGTCGCGCCAGCCGAGCTTGACCCGCTTGGCCTTGAGCTCGTCGTAGGCCACGGTGATGCCGTGCAGCGACAGGACGTGCGCCAGGGCCTCGCCGTGCCAGAACTCCTCCCGGTTCCACATGGTCATGAAGGTGCTGACCTCCGGGTCCTTGCGGGAGGGACTGACGAGCATGTCCCGCAGGTAGCAGACGGTGTGGAACTCGACGTCGCACATGTACCGCAGCGTGCGCAGCGTCTCCGGGGGCAGGGGGGCCTCGCGCAGCGCGTCGAGGCCGAGATCCTCCCAGTGCAGACTGGTGGACTCCTCGGCGAACCGGTCGATGTCGAAGGCCATGACGCCTCTTCTCCTCCTCGATGTGGTGCTGTCGTGAGGATGTTCGGCGCCGAGGGGGCATCGGACGGGTCGGTGGACGCCGAGCTGCGTCAGTGCTCCGCCGCGGGTCCTGCGTCCCCCGACGGCGGTTCGGCACGGCCCGGTGCGGGCACGTCCATCGACAGGGCGTGGAAGACCTCCTCCGCCTCCGCCGCGGGGACCACCCTGTTCGGGTCGTGCAGGTCCGGCACCCACGGCATCGTCCCGATGCTGATGTTCTCCTGCGGAACACGGGCGAGGCCCGCGCCCAGCCTCGCCATGGTGGGCACCCGGGCCAGCTCCGCGTCGGTCCGCACCGACGAGGTCACGGCGTCCAGGAACGAGTGCGCCCTCCGGGGGTGCGTGGCCGGCTCCCGGTCCTTGACGCGGTCCACGATCGTGTACATCACCGTCTGCTGGTTACCCATCCGCGCGATGTCGCTGCCGTCCCCGATGCTGTAGCGCGTCCGGGACCAGGCGAGCGCCTGGTCCCCGTCCAGCACCTGCGCACCGCCCGGGAGGTCCAGGTCCGCCTTCGGGTCGAGGAGCGGCTCCGGCAGGTCCACCGGGAGCCCGTCCAGGGAGTCGACGATGCGGGCGAAGCCGTCGAAGCGCAGCTCGAGGAAGTGGTCCAGGGACACCCCGCTCAACGCCTCCACCGCCGTGACCAGGCATCCCGCGCCCGGCCGCTGCCCCCACGGGCGCCGCGGCCGCCTCTTCCCGCATCAGCTCGACCGTGTCGTTGTTCGCGGTCAACCGGGCGAAGCGCACCGCCGTGGCCGCCGTGAGCAGGGCGAGCACGACGACCAGCGCCACGGCCGGTCGGCACCACTGCGGCAGGGCAGGGAGGGACGGCGGGCGCTGGGGGAGGGTCGGCATGCGGGTCCTGGGTCGTCTCGGGTGGTCACCGAGGCGCCGGTCGCGCTCCGGACATCAGCTCCGCATCGAAGGGGCGCGGGCTGGAGGCCGCCTGGACGGCCCCGGACGCCACGGCCGCGTGCGCGACGGCGATGCTCGGCGTCGTGGGGCCGGGCCTGTTCACGGCCGGGGCCGTTCCCTTCGCCCGGCGGGACCTCATGGTCCGACGCCCGGCACGTACCGGACGGGCTGGACGGTGGTGGCCACGATCCTCCGCAGGGCCTCGAGGCTGCCCGGGGCGATGCCGGCGGCCCGCAGCTGGACCAGGACGTTGCCGATCGCGGTGGCCTCGACCGGACCGGCGAGGACGGTGCGGCCCGTGCGGTCGGCGGTGAGCCGGCACAGCAGGGCGTTCTGCGAGCCGCCGCCCACGATGTGCACGGTGCGGATCCGCTTCCCCGACAGCTGCTCGGCCTGCTCGATCGTGGTGGCGTAGGCCGCGGCCAGGGACTCCAGGATGGAGCGCACCACCTCGGCGCGGGTGCGCGGTGGCTCCAGGTCGTGCTCCCGGCACCAGGCGGTGATGCGGGCGGGCATGTCCCCCGGCGGGGTGAAGCGCTCGTCGGTGGCGTCGAAGACGGGCACGGGACGGGTCACCGCGGCGGCCTCGGCGAGCAGCACGGAGAGGTCGCTGCTGCGCTGGGGGTCGGTGCCCCCGGGCCCGTCCCAGGTGCGCATCGACTCGGACAGCAGCCACAGCCCCGAGACGTTCTTCAGGTACCGCACCCGTCCGTCCACGCCGCCCTCGTTGGTGAAGTTCGCCGCCCGGCTCTCCTCCGTGAGCACCGGCCGCTCCAGCTCGACGCCGACCAGAGACCAGGTGCCGGAGGAGATGAAGGCCGCGTCGTCGCCGGTGGTCGGCACGGCGGCCACCGCGGAGGCGGTGTCGTGGGAGCCCACCGCCGTGACCGGGAGCTCCCGGGCCGTCCCGACCTCGCCGGCGACGGCGGGGAGCAGCGCGCCGATCCTCGACCCGGGGACGACGACGGACGGGAACAGTCCCGTCGGCACGCCCAGCCGCCTCATCAGCTCGACGTCCCACTGCCAGGCGTGGGCACCGAGCAGGCCGGTGGTGGAGGCGTTGGTGGCCTCGGTGACCTGCTGCCCGGTGAGCCAGTAGGCGATGAGGTCCGGGACCAGCAGGGCCCGGTCGGCCGGCTCCAGGGTCCCGGCGGCCCGGTCGGCGGCCAGCTGGAAGACCGTGTTGAACGGCAGGTGCTGCAGGCCGTTGCGGGCGTAGAGCTCCGCCGGCGGCACCTGCCGGTGCACGGCACGGACCCCCTCGGCGGTGCGCTCGTCCCGGTAGTGATAGGGCGCCCCGAGCATCCGCCCCTCCCGGAGCAGGGCGTAGTCGACCGCCCAGGAGTCGACGCCGATCGAGGCGACGTCGTCCTCCTCCCGGACCGCCCGGGCGAGGCCCTCGATCACGCGGCGGTAGAGCTCGGTGGTGTTCCAGTGCAGCCCGGACCGGTCCCCCTCGTGCAGGCGGACCGGCTGGTTGGGGAAGCGGGCGACGTGGCGCAGGCGCAGGCGCCCGTCCTCGAGGCCGCCGAGGATCACGCGGCCGCTGGTCGCGCCCAGGTCCACCGCCGCCACTGTCCTCGTCATGGTCCTCTCCTCCGGTCCGGGGCGGGCATCAGCGCAGGAACGCGGCGGCGACGCCGGCGTCGACGGGCACGTGCAGGCCGGTGGTGTGGGAGAAGTCGGCGGTGCACAGGGCGAACACCGCGTTGGCGACGTTCTCGGGCAGCACCTCGCGCTTGAGCAGGGTCCGCTGGGCGTAGTACGCGCCCAGCTCCTCCTCCGGCACGCCGTAGACGGCGGCGCGCTTGGCGCCCCAGCCGCCGGCGAAGATCCCGGACCCGCGCACCACGCCGTCGGGGTTGATGCCGTTGACCTTGACACCGTGCTCGCCCAGCTCGGCGGCCAGCAGCCGGACCTGGTGGGCCTGGTCGGCCTTGGTGGCCGAGTACGCGAGGTTGTTGGGCCCGGCGAAGATCGAGTTCTTCGAGGAGATGTACACGATGTCCCCGCCCAGCTCCTGGGCGATGAGCACCCGGGCGGCGTTCTTGGAGACCAGGAACGAGCCCTTGGCCATGACGTCGTGCTGCAGGTCCCAGTCGGCCTCGGTGGTCTCCAGCAGCGGCTTGGACAGGGACAGGCCGGCGTTGTTGACCACGAGGTCCAGCCCGCCGAAGGCCAGGACGGCGTCGGCGATCGCGGCCTGCACGGCGGCCTCGTCCGCGACGTCGACGGCGACGCCGACCGCCACGTCGGTCCCGCCGAGCTCCGCGGCCGCGGCCCGGGCCTTCTCGAGGTCGAGGTCGGCGATCACCACGCAGGCGCCCTCGGCGGCCAGCCGGGTGGCGATGGCCCTGCCGATGCCGGAGGCCGCCCCGGTCACGAGGGCGATCCGGGTGGCCAGCGGCTTCGGCGCGGGCATGCGCTGGAGCTTGGCCTCCTCCAGGGCCCAGTACTCGATGCGGAACTTCTCGGCCTCGTCGATCGGCGCGTAGCGGGAGATGCTTTCGGCCCCGCGCATGACGTTGATCGCGTTGAGGTAGAACTCCCCGGCGACCCGGGCGGTCTGCTTGTCCTTGCCGAAGGAGAACATCCCGACCCCGGGCACCAGCACGATCGCCGGGTCCGCCCCGCGGATCGCGGGCGAGTCCGGGCCGGCGTGGCGGTCGTAGTAGGCCTGGTAGTCGGCGCGGTAGGCCTCGTGCAGCTCCTCGAGCCGGGTCGTGCACTCCTCGGCCGGGGCGCCGGCGGGCAGGTCCAGGACCAGGGGCTTGACCTTGGTGCGCAGGAAGTGGTCCGGGCAGGAGGTGCCGAGTGCGGCCAGGCGCGGGTGCTCGGCGGCGGCGAGGAACTCCAGCACCCGGGGATCGTCGGTGAAGTGGCCCACCTGCGGGCGGTCCTGCGAGGCGAGCCCGCGGACCACCGGGGCCAGGGCCGCGGCCTTCTCTCGGCGCTGAGCCTCGGGCAGGGCCTCGTAGCCGTCCAGGGCGGGCCCGAAGGGCTCAGAGCGGCCGTGCTCGTCGATGTACTGCTCGGCGGTGCGGATGATCCACAGGGAGTTCTGCTCGGACTCCTCGCTGGTGGCGCCCCAGGCGGTGATGCCGTGCCCGCCCAGGATGCAGCCGATCGCGCCCGGGTTCGCCTCCTTGATCGCCGCGATGTCCAGGCCCAGTTGGAAGCCGGGGCGGCGCCAGGGCACCCACACGACCTTCCCGCCGAAGATCTCCTGCGTGAGGGCCTCCCCGTCGGCGGCGGTGGCCACCGCGATCCCCGAGTCGGGGTGCAGGTGGTCCACGTGGGCGGCGTCCACGAGCCCGTGCATGGCGGTGTCGATCGACGGTGCGGCCCCGCCCTTGCCGTGCAGGCAGTAGTCGAAGGCCGCGACCATCTCGTCCTCGTGCTCGACGCCGCGGTAGACGCCGGTCAGGGCGCGGACCCGGTCCAGGCGCAGGGCGGCGAGGCCCTTCTCGGTGAGCGTGCCGAGGTCCCCGCCGGAGCCCTTGACCCACAGCAGCTCGACGCTCTCGCTCGTGACGGGATCGGTCGCGCGGCCCTGGGCGGAGGTGTTGCCGCCGGCGTAGTTGGTGTTCTTCGGGTCGGCGCCCAGGCGGTGGGAGCGGGCGATCAGGTCGGCGACGGTGTCCTGGGCGGTCTGCTGGGCGGCGGTCTGCTGGGCGTTCATGACAGGGTGCTCCTCGTCGGAGGTATCAGGTTCGGAAGGATCAGGTGCGGCGAGACCCGGCTCGGCGAGACCCGGTGGTGTCGGCCGGGCGGACCCGGACGGGCTCAGGAGGCCCAGGAGGCCTGGGTGCCGCCGGCACGTGCGTCGGCGAGGCGCTGCTGGTGCCCGGAGGCGGCGTAGGCGGCCATGGGGTCCGCGGGCAGACCGCGGGACTCGCGCCAGGCCGCGAGGGCGGGCCGGACGTCGGTGTAGAAGGCGTCCATCAGGACCTGGTGGGCGCCGAGCACGTCCCCCGCCTCCTGGGCGGCCGTCAGCGCGGCCCGGTCGAGCAGCAGGGCCCGGGCGGTCATCTCCTGGACGTTGAGCACCGAGCGGATCTGCCCGGGGATCTTCTCCTCCACGTTGTGGCACTGGTCGAGCATGAAGCCCACCCCGGCCGCCGGGTCCAGCCCGCCGCCGCGGATCACCTCGACCATGATCCGGAAGAGCTGGAACGGGTCCGCCGCTCCCACGATGAGGTCGTCGTCGGCGTAGTTGCGGGAGTTGAAGTCGAAGGAGCCGAGCTTGCCCAGCCGCAGCAGCTGCATGACGATGAACTCGATGTTGGTGCCCGGCGCGTGGTGACCGGTGTCCAGGCACACCACCGCCCGCTCCCCCAGGGCGGTGACCTGGGCGCAGGCCGTGCCCCAGTCCGGGACGTCCGTGTGGTAGAACGCCGGCTCGAAGAACTTGTACTCCAACACCAGCCGCTGACCGTCCCCGACGTGGGCGTAGATCTCGGCCAGGGACTCCGCCAGCCGGTCCTGGCGACCGCGCATGTCCTGCTGGCCGGCGTAGTTCGATCCGTCGGCCAGCCAGATCTTCAGGTCCCGCGAGCCGGTCTCGGCCATGATCTCGAGGCACTGCAGGTGGTGGTCGACCGCCTTGGCCCGCACCGCGGGGTCCGAGTGGGTCAGGGAGCCGAACTTGTAGTCCTCGTCCTGGAAGGTGTTCGAGTTGATGGTGCCCAGGGCCACCCCCTGGTCCTCCGCGTAGCGGGCCAGGGCCCCGTAGTCGTCCACCCGGTCCCACGGGATGTGCAGCGCAACCGACGGGGCGAGGCCCGTGAACCGGTGCACGGTGGCGGCGTCGGCGATCTTCTCCTCCACGGTGCGCGGGGTGCCCGGGGTGGAGAAGACCTTGAACCGGGTCCCGGAGTTCCCGAACGCCCACGAGGGCAGCTCGATCGCCTGGGCGGCGAGCTGAGGGGCGACGTCGTCGAATGCAGTCATGGGCTTCACATCTTCCGTGCGGAGTGCGGGGACGCGACCGGAGGAGGTCCGTGCCTGTTTTGAATCGTTTCATCACCGTAGGTCGTGACCTGCCCCACGTCAAGGCCGGGCCCCGGCTCCGCGTGCACGACAATCCGTGGAACAGCGCCGGGCCACCGGTGGAACCTCCCGTCCGCCGGAGCGTCGCTAGAGTTGAGGAGCTACGACCGTTGCGAACAGAGGAGATCCGTGGAGCCCGCGCGACCCGCGGTGAGCATCAAGGAGGTCGCCCGCGAGGCGGGGGTCTCCATCGGCACCGTGTCCAACGTCCTCAACCGCCCGGAGGTGGTCTCCGAGGACCGACGCCGCCGCGTGCTGCAGGTCATCGACGACCTCGGGTACGTCCGCAACGACGTCGCCCGGCAGCTCAAGGCCGGCCGCTCGCGCACGGTGGGACTCGTGGTGCAGGACTCGGCGAACCCGTTCTACAACGAGATCGGCCTGGGGGCGGAGACGGCCGCCGAGCGGCTCGGGCAGGCCGTGATCATCGGCAACGCCGGGCTCTCCCCCGAGCGGGAGAGCCTCTACCTCGGGCTGTTCGAGGAGCAGCGGGTCCGGGGCGTGCTCGTCACCCCCCAGACCCCCGAGCGGGCCCGCGTCGACGCCCTGCGCTCCCGCGGCACACCGGTGGTGCTCGTCGACGAGCACGCCGTCTCCGGCGAGTACTGCTCCCTGGCCGTGGACGACGTCGAAGGTGGGCGGTCCGCCGTCGCACACCTCCTGGCGACGGGCCGGCGCCGGATCACCTACGTGGGCGGCCCCGACACCCTGCACCAGGTGCGCGACCGCCGGGCCGGCGCGCAGCGGGCGGTCGACGCCGTGACCGGTGCGTCGCTGGACTCCGTCGCCACCACTGCTCTGACGGTGCTGGAGGGACGCCGGGCCGGGGAGCAGCTGCTCGAGCTCTCGCCGGACCGCCGCCCCGACGCCGTCTTCGCCGCCAACGACCTGCTGGCCGTGGGGCTGCTGCAGGCCCTCGTGTTCACCGGCCGGGTCCGGGTGCCCGAGGACGTCGCCCTCATCGGCTACGACGACATCGACTTCGCGACCTCGGCGATCGTGCCGCTGTCCTCGATCCGGCAGCCCGCGCGGCTGATCGGCCGCACCGCCGTGGAGCTGCTGGAGGACGAGATCACCGGGACCGGCCACCGCCACCGCCACGTGAGCTTCGAGCCCGAGCTCGTCGTCCGGGAGTCCACGCGCCCCGCCCCCTGAGACCGGGCAGAGGGGATCGGCCGGGCCGGGCGTCCCGACCGTGCGCGGCGACGAAACGGGCGCAGGCCGCGGCGACCTCCTCCGGCCTGGTGTGCTGGACGGCGTGCGCGGCGCCGGGGATCTCCAGGAACCGGGCGTCAGGGGCGGAGCGGGCCAGGTGCCGTGCCCAGTCCCGCCGGGAGACGGGATCGTCCTCGCCGCGCACCACGAGCCCCGGGACCGGACAGCGGCGGATGTTCTCCTCGATCCGGTCGTGGAGCAGACAGCGGGCGGTGCGCAGGAAGCGCACCGGGCCCATCCGCAGATAGCTCCGGACCACCACGGCGAGGGTGTCCAGGGGTTCCCGCACTGCGTCCCGCAGCAGCCGGCCCGCCTGCACCAGCAGCCCGCGCGCCTCCGGGTCCAGGGCGGGGCTGAGGAGGACGTACGCCGAGCACAGGCCGGGGTGGTCCTTGACGGTGTGCACCGCGATCTGGCATCCCATCGAGTGTCCGACGACGACGGGCGCATCCAGTCCCAGCTGCGCGACCACGGTCGCGACGACGTCGCCGAGCTCGGCCACGGTCAGTGGTCGCCGCGGCGTCGGCGTGGTCCCGGAGCCCGGCAGGTCCAGCGCGTACACGTCGTGCGATCCCGCGAGCTCTCCCGCGAGTCGCAGGAAGTACCGTCCTGACACCCCGATCCCGTGCACGAGCACGACGGGAGGCAGTGCGGGGTCGAAGGTGCCGCGCACGTCCACCGCGAGGGGGCCCACGGCGACGCGGCGTCCCACGAGCGCCGGCTGCTGCCGGTCCTCCTCCCGCGGGGGCGCCGGCTCCGGGGACGGACCGGCACCGGCCGACGAGGTCAGCCCTCCTTGGGGATCATGATCCACAGCGCGATGTAGACCAGCTCCCCCACGCCCACCAGGCCGAAGATCACGAAACCGAGGCGTACGAGGAGCTTGGGAAGGCCGAAGCGGGCGGCGAGGGCCGCGCAGACGCCGGCGATCAGCTTGCCGTTGCGGGGTCGGACGAGTGCAGTGCTCATGGCCGGAAGTCTACCCGCGGGCCCCGGGACACGCCCGGGACGGGGCCGCCCGTCGAGGTGGAGCGGACGGCCCCGGAGGAGTCGTCAGAGGTCTACGACGCCCTGGTCGCCCTCGACGGTGTCGCCGGTGACCTTCGCCTTCACGAAGTTGGCCACCTGGGTGACCTTGCCGCCGCCCGGGGTGTCCCAGTACTCGGCGGAGCGGCCGGTGACCTCGATGAGGACGTTGTTCGGGTTCTCCGGTCCGCCCTCGAGCCACGAGTCGGTGAAGCCGTCCCAGAGCTCCTTGAGCTTCTCCTCGTCGTTGAGCACGAGCGCCGTCCCCGTGAGGGAGACCCAGGCGCCGTTCCCGGCATAGGCGACGTTCACGGCGGGCCGCTGCTGCAGGTCCTGGGCCTGGTCCGAGGTGCGCTCGGCGATGAAGTAGACGGTGCCGTCGAAGTCCACGTCCTGCGTGGCCATGGGCTTGGAGATCAGGTTCCCGTGCTCGTCCGCGTGCGTGAGCATGGCGATGCGGGTGTTCTTGATCAGCTCGCGCACCTTGGCGGTGCCGTCGTCCTGGTCGGTCATGGGGAGTTCCTCCGTGGTTGGACAGCCGCACTGCGGGTCCGCGGCGCGAAGGGCCAGTCTACGAACCCCGGGGGCATCGCACGAGGGGTGTCCCGGGGGAACGGTCGCGGCTAGGTTGGGGGTCGACCCACTGTCGATGCCAGCACACCACCTGTCGATGCCAGCACCCCACCGGAAGGACCTTCCCGTGTCCCAGCTCTCCGCCGTCGCCCTCGTCTGCACCCTGACCCCCTCGCCGAAGCCCTCGAGCAGCGACCTGATGGCCCGCCACGTGCTGGACCAGCTCGAGCAGCAGGGGGTGCGCACCTCCTCGGTCCGCGTGGTCGACCACGACGTGAAGCCGGGCGTGCAGGTGGACATGGGCGACGGGGACGAGTGGCCGGCGCTGCGGCAGCAGATCCTGGACGCCGACATCCTGGTGCTCGCGACCCCCATCTGGCTGGGGCACCCCTGCAGCGTCGCCCAGCGCGTGCTCGAGCGCCTCGACGCGGACCTCGCCGTGACGGACGATCAGGGCCGCCCGATCATGTACGACAAGACCGCGATCGTGGCCGTGGTGGGCAACGAGGACGGCGCGCACAAGACGATCGCCGACATGACGCAGGGTCTGAGCGACATCGGCTTCACGGTCCCGGCACAGGCCGGGACGTACTGGGTGGGCGAGGCCATGCAGGCCGTGGACTACCAGGACCTCGACGAGGTGCCGGAGCCGGTCGCGTCCACCACGGCCGGGGCCGCCCGCAACGCCGCGCACCTCGCACGGCTGCTCCGGGCCGAGCCGTACCCGGCGGCCTGAGCCCGGCCCGGCCCGGCTCGGGGCGGCCGGCAGCCGGTCGGCCTACCGGTCGTCCGGGGTCTCGGACGCGTCCGGGACCACCGTGTTCCGCGCGGTGCTGACCGGCAGGTTCACGGGGCAGGCCATCTGCCCGGAGAGGCGGTGCACGACGGCCGCCGCGGCGACCACCAGGGCGAGCACGCCCAGCCCCGGCAGGACGCCGCCGACCGCGGCGAGGGCCACCGCGAGCACGCCCAGCAGGGCGCTGCGGCGTTCGCCGGACCGGACGGCCCGGGCCACCGTGGCCGCGGCGACGCCGTCCTCCTCGGGCAGCCGGGTGCCGCCGGCGACGGGCACGACGTAGGAGGCCACGAGGACGCCGGTGAGCGCCGACGTGGCGACCCGCACGAGGGTGGTCCACCACCCGGGCGGGATCCCGAGGCCGAGGACGTCGTGCGGGACGAGGACCGCGGTCAGGCCCAGGACCAGGACGGTGGCGAGCCCCGCGAGCACGGCGACGCCCCACTGGCGAGGACCCCACAGCCGGAGGGCCCGGGCGGCGGGACGGAGTCGCTGGGTCATGGGCGGGGAGCCTTTCGGTCGGACGGGGTGCTCTTCCCACTGTGACGTGGATCGCGGGCCCGCACCAGGGCCGGGACCAGCCGGACCAGCACGACCATCCCCACGAGCTCGACCAGGGTCTGGGTGACGACGACGAACGGCGTCAGCGCGAGCCGCTCCGGCAGCGCCAGGGCCAGCGGGAGCACCACGAGGGAGTTGCGGGTGGCCCCGCCGAGGACCAGGGCCCGGGAGGCCGGCACGTCCAGGCGGGCGAATCTTGCGGCCACCATCCCGATCGGGACCATGAGCACCAGGAAGCCGGCGTAGAGCGGCACGACCACCGCGAGGTCGGTCAGCTGCTCCCCCACCCCGCGCACCTGCGAGGCGATCACGGTGAACAGGGTCAGCGCCATGAGCGGCACCATGGCCGCGGCCGCTGCGGACTCCAGCCGGCGGGCCGCGGCGGAGCGGGACGCCGCGCGCTGCACGAGCGCGGCCGCGGCCAGGGGCAGGAGGATGAGAAGCACGAACGCCTCCACGAAGGGCCCCGGCTCGACCAGGGCGACCGCCTGCGGGCCGGCGAGGAGGAGCAGGTAGACCGGCAGGAGCAGCATCTGCGCGAGCATCAGCAGTGGGGCGGCCGCGAGCAGACGGTCGGCGGCGCCCCCGGCGAGGCCGGTGAACACGATGACGTAGTCCACGCAGGGGGCGAGCAGCACGAGCAGCACGCCCAGCAGCAGGGCCTCGTGCCCGGCGACCGCGCGGGACAGGCCGAGGACCACGATCGGGACGACTCCGAAGTTCACCACCAGCAGGGCCGTCAGGAAGCGGAGGTCCGCGAAGGCCCGGCCCAGTGCGGCGAACGGGACGGCCAGGAAGGTGGCGAACAGCAGCAGCCCCAGGACCGGGGTGACGGCCGGGGCCAGCGACGGTGCGCCGGGCGCGGTCCAGCCGACGAGGACCGCGGCGGCGATGGCCACCAGGTACACGGCCACCTGGTGGCGCTCCGCCCACGCGGCGGCTGTCGGCACATTCACCCGTCCCACCCTAGGGGCACGGCCCCGGGGGCCGTGAGCGGTCGTCGGCGGGCAGGGCTCGTCGGCGGATCCGTCCGGTGGACGAGCCCGGGGACGGGTTCGGGGGCGGTCCCGGCCGGGATCGCACCCGGGCCGGGGCCGCCCCCGAAGGGCCGCCGGCGGCTACTCCTCCTCGAGGATCTCCCCGCTGGTGGCCATGATGTAGGGCTCGCCCACGTAGTCGGCGTAGAGCTCGTCCTCCAGGTCGATCCCGAGCTCCTCCTCGGCGGCCGCGACGTCGAAGTCCTGCTGGACCGTGCCGGTCACCTCCACCACCTGGCCGTCGTCGAGCGGGGGAACCTCCTGCTCCTCGACGATCAGCAGCGGATCCACGGCGGTGCCGGCGGCGCCGGCGATCACGAACGTGTCGGTCGACAGCGTCTCGGTCACCTCCGCGGAGACGGTGACCTCCTGACCGGCGTAGGTCTCGCTCTCGTCGTAGAAGGCCTGGTCGTAGGGACCCACGTACCCCGTGCCGACCCCCGCCTCGCCTTCCTGGGGAGCCGGGGAGGACTCCAGGACCTCGCCCTCGGTGATGTCCTCCACGTCCGTGCCCTCTTCGGGGCCCTCAGTGTTGCAGCCTGCCAGACCGAGTCCTGCGACGGCGAAGACTCCTGCCGCCATCACTCGCGTGCTGCGTCGATCTCGTGCCCTCATGGTGATCCTCCTGCGTTCTGCTCGTCGTCGCCGAGGCGGTGGTGGAGCGGTTCCCCGGCGTCGTGCTCACCCGACGCTAAGCTCGCTGTTCATCCCATTGCAAGGAACGGTCCGATGTTCCCCCGATCCTCCGACCTCGTTCCCCCGGTCCTCCGACCTCGCCGTGACGGGATCGTTATGCCTGGTCACCGCCCAGGTGGATCGCGACTCGCCGGGAAGTGCCCGCCCGGGACCGATCGCGGCCGAGCCCTTGAACGAACAGGTGAAGCGTGCTTCACTGTTTGGCACAGGGAGGGGAGTATCCCACCAGCGTTCCGTCGTCACTACGGCCCCGCAGCGGGTCCGGCGGACGGACCCCCAGCGGGTCGGGAGAGACCTCCGATCGAACCGATCGGAAGGTGTTGGTCGTCGTGGATGTCCCGTTCTGGGCCTGGATCGCAGTACTCGGCTTCATCGTGGTGATGCTGGCCGTCGACCTGTTCGCCCACCGCCGTGCCCACGTCATCGGAGTGCGCGAGGCGGCCGTGTGGTCGGGGGTGTGGGTGGCCTTCGGCGTCGCGTTCGGAGTCCTCGTCTGGCGGATCTGGGGCGCGGAGTTCGGCCAGCAGTACTTCGCCGGCTACCTGATCGAGAAGTCCCTGGCCGTGGACAACGTCTTCGTCTGGGCCATCATCTTCAGCTACTTCGCCGTGCCCCGCGAGTTCCAGCACCGGGTGCTGTTCCTGGGCGTGCTCGGCGCACTGGTGTTCCGCGGGGTCTTCATCGCCGCCGGTGCGGTGCTGATCCAGAACTTCTCCTGGATCCTCTACGTCTTCGCCGCGTTCCTGCTCTACACCGGGTACCGCATGATCCGGCAGCGCAACGAGCACCTGAACCCCGAGCAGTCGATGGTGCTGCGCGGCTTCCGCCGGTTCGTGCCGATGACCGAGGCCTACCACGGCCAGAAGCTGCTCGTCCGCCGGAACGGGGTGCTGCTGGCCACCCCGCTGCTGGCGGTGCTGGTGCTCATCGAGGCCACCGACGTGGTCTTCGCCGTGGACTCGATCCCGGCGATCTTCGCCGTCACCGACGAGGTGTTCCTGGTCTTCACCGCCAACGCCTTCGCGATCCTGGGGCTGCGCGCGATGTACTTCCTGCTCGCCGACCTCATCCACCGCTTCGTCTACCTCAAGATCGGCCTGGCCCTGGTGCTGGTCTGGGTGGGCCTCAAGATGCTCCTGAAGATCGACGTCCTCTACATCCCCACGCCGATCTCCCTGGCCGTGGTCGCCACGATCATCGCCGTCTCGGTCGCCATGAGCCTGCGGGCCACCCGCGGCCAGGGGCGCCAGGCGCCGCCGAGCCCGGTGGACCCGCCCTTCCACGTCGCGACGGAGGCCGAGAACGCCGCCCTGGAGCCCGTCTGGGGCCGCCGCCGACCGCCCCGGCCGCAGGATGACCCGGGGCGCGACTCCCGCCGCGACACCGAGTACGCCCCCCACCACGAAGGAGATTCCCGATGACCACGACACACGCACCCCGACGCCCGGTAGCCGCGGTGATCACCGACGGCCCGGAGGCCGTCGCGGTCGCGCGGTGCGCGGCACGCATCGCCGTCGAGCAGGACCGGCCGGTGGTGCTGCTGGTGCCGATGCTGCGATCGGCCTTCACGGCCGACGCGGTCATCGCAGCACGGGTGCACCAGGAGGCGTGCCGGGAGGCCGCGGCCATCGCCGCCCGCACCACCCCGACCCTGGAGAGCGCGGGGATCTCCGCCCGGGTGGAGGTGGTGTGGCACCGGGGCTGCTCCTTCCAGCGGGCGCGTCAGGTGCGGGCCATCGCCCTGGCCCATGCCGCCCACAGGATCGGTGCGGCCGTGATCGTCACCCGGGCGGAGGTGCCGGTGCCCACGGTGCAGCACGGGACCGAGGTCGTGCTCGTGGCCGAGGTCGGCGGCTCGCTGCTCACCGTGCGCCGCCCCGCCCGCTCCCGCAGACTCGCCGAGCTCTGACCCACCGACCCCGTCCGGAAAGGACCCCGGCATGACCCGCAGCGCTCGTCCCGGACCCGCCGAGGCCCCTGCCGCGCCCCGGCACGACCCCGCGGACCCCGCACCGCGGCGTCCCGGTCCGCTCCAGCGGCCGCCGTGGACGCTGCTCACCAACCACGGTCACGTCCTGCTGGCCGTGGCCGGCGCTCCGGACGCCCGGGTCAGCGAGATCGCCGCCCGGGTCGGGATCACCGTGCGCGCCACCCTGGCGATCCTCAAGGACCTCGAGGGCGCCGGCTACCTCACCCGCCACCGGGTGGGCCGGCGCAGCCACTACACGGTCGACCGGCACCAGCACTTCCGCCACCCGGCCACCGCCGACCACGAGGTGGACGAGCTGCTGGCCATCTTCACCCCCGACCCCGCCGGTGCGTCCCGGCCGGGGAGCTGAGGCGGCGCCCCGGCCGCTCCGCCGCGAGCGGGGGAGCGGTTGGATCTATTGACATTCGATAGATATCGCGTGACACTCGATCCATGAGTCGTGAACATCGGGCGGTTGCCCCCCTTCGGATCTTTCTCGTGCTGCTGTTCGGGATCCTGGTGCTGTTCCAGGTCATGTCACTGCCCGGCCAGTTCGCGCACATGGCCCAGGAGTCCCCGGAGATGGCGTATCTGCGCTGGCCGGCGACGGCCGTGACGGTGTTCTGGGTGCTGTGCGCCCAGGTGGTGATCGTGGCCACCTGGAAGCTGCTCACCCTGGTCAAGAAGGACCGCATCTTCAGCACGGCCTCGCTGGTGTGGGTCGACGCCATCGTGTGGGCGGTCGGGGCCGCGTGGGCGGTGCTCCTGGGAGTGTTCCTCTACGTCGGCTTCAACGCGGGCGACCCCGGACTGCCGCTGCTGCTGTTCCTGATGCTGACGTGCGTCACGGTGCTGGGTCTGCTGATGGTGGTGATGCGGGCGCTGCTGCGCCAGGCCACGACCCTGCGCACCGACATGGAGGCGGTGATCTGATGCCCATCGTCGTGCGCATCGACGTCGAGCTGGCCAAGCGCAAGATGAGCGTCGGCGAGTTCGCCGAACAGGTCGGGCTCACCCCGGCGAACGTCGCTGTGCTGAAGAACGGCCGGGCCAAGGCCGTGCGCTTCTCCACGCTGGACGCCATGTGCCGGGTGCTCGGCTGCCAGCCCGGCGACCTGCTCGAGTGGGTCGACGACTGACCCACGCCCGCTCCCCCCGGCCCGCCCCGGCCGGACGGCCCCGACCGCGCCGGCCCGTTCGCCGTCACCACGGGCGGCCGCTCCGCACTCCTGAACTCCTGAACTCCTGAAAGGACTCCGCATGAAGTACGTGCTCCCCCTCCTCCTCATCGCCGTCGGCCTCGCCATGGGCATCGCCGGCATCGTCCATGGAGAGGCCGACGACTCCCCGGGCCTCCAGCTCCTGGGCGTCCTGCTCGTCCTCGCCACGGTGGTCCTCGGCGTGCGGACCGCCCGGCGCAGCGGCTGACCGTCCGTGCGACGGCACGCCGGCCGGGGCCCGCACCACCCCCGACCGGCCGGCGACCGCACGGGAAGGACGCCGGACCGTCTCCCGGACCGGCGGTGGAGGTTCGGGCTCGACGCCCCGGCGTCCGGGGCTGCCGCTTCACCCCCGGCCGGTGAGCCGGGCGAGAACCGCCTCGGGCGCCCCGGTGGCGTCCACGACGATCCAGCCCCGGGCGCGGGCGAACTCCAGGTAGACCGCCCGGGCCGCGCGCAGGTACTCCAGCGACTCGTGGTCCTGCCCGCGGGCGAGGATCCGCGCCCGGGCGGTCTCGGCCGGGACGTCGAGCAGGACCACGACGACGCCGCGCAGCGCGGTGGCGGCCGCCCGGGGCAGCACCCGGCCCGGCGGCAGCCCCCGGGTCCGCCGCAGCACCAGCTGGCACACCAGGTGACGGTCCATCACCACCAGGCCGTCCCGGCGTGCGGCGCGCACCTGGGAGACCAGGACGTTGGCCGAGCGCACCACGGTCTCGACCCGGTCCGCCCACCGCACCGGCACCTCCACCCCGCAGCGTGCCGACGCGCGCGTCAGCCAGCGCCGGCCGGACCGGTTGCGCAGCAGGATCGCCGCCCGCCCCGCCTCCCGCTCCGCGGCCACCAGCGCCGTGGCCGCCATCGTCTTCCCGGCCCCGTCGATGCCCAGCAGCACGACGGTCCGGGCCCGGCGGGCCGTCAGGGCCCCGGGACGCAGCCGTCGACCCGCCGCAGCGGCAGCACGCCGCAGGATCCCGGTCATGCGGCTGTTCCTGGCACGGTGGGACGGGACACTGAGCACACCCTTCTGCGCGTCGAGGACTCCGCGGACGTCTCGTGGCGCGGGAGGGAGGATACCCGCTCGGAGCGTCGTCGGCCGGGGCGGTCCCGGACGTGCCGGCACAGGACGGCCCGGCCCGCCGCTCTCGCGGCCGGCCGCGTGCACGGCCCCTGAGCCGCACGGCCGCCGGCCCGGCCCGCGCGGCGCGGAATCCCCGCGGTCATCCGCCGGGGCCCCACCGAGGAGCGGCCCTCACGCCGACGACGGCCCGCGTCCCGGCAGCGCCCGCAGGAGGGGCTGCACCCGGTAGGGGATCTGCTCGCTGAGGGCCAGGGAGGTCTCGGCGCGGAGGACTCCCCGGATCCGCAGGATCGAGCGCAGGACGGCGTGGAGGTCGCGGGTCTCCCGGGCTGCGACCCGGCACCAGACGTCCCCCCGCCCCGAGATCTCGTGCACCTCCAGGACGTTGTCGATGCCGCGCAGAGCGGAGACGACGGCGTCGAGCTCCCGGTGCGTGACCTCGAGGGTGAGGAACGCCAGGACGTCGAACCCCACGGCGGACAGGTCGACGTCCCGGCCGCCGGAGCGCAGCACCTCTCGGCGCTCGAGCCGGCGCATCCGCGAGACGACCGTGTTGCGGGCGACCCCGAGCGCGGCCGCCACCTCCCCGATCTGCGCCCTGGGATACCTCAGCAGATGCAGCAGCAGCCCGGTGTCGACGGCGTCCAGGGTGGTCATGGTGGTCTCCTTCTCTGCCGACCGCGCGCGACTTCTGATCAGCGTGATCAGTTTCGCAGGCATATCGGTGGTGCTGCACTCAGTCTCCGTCACACTGCGTGAACATGCTGTGCTGGCCACCCCGAGGACAGCCCACACTCGCCGATCCCACCGGAGGGCCCGCGATGACCGTGTTCACCGAACTGACCATGCGCTCCGCCGAGGGCGACGACGACGGGGGCAGGGGATGGAACGCGGGGCCGCGCGCCCGCCTGGTGCTGACCATGTCCACGACAGCGCTGCTGCTCGTCGGGGCCAACCTGGCCACCCCCCTGTACCCCGAGCTGCAGGAGCGCCTGGGACTCGGTCCTTTCGCGGTGACGGTGGCGTTCTCCT
This sequence comes from Kocuria kalidii, assembly GCF_044462225.1. Lineage (NCBI taxonomy): Bacteria > Bacillati > Actinomycetota > Actinomycetes > Micrococcales > Micrococcaceae > Kocuria > Kocuria kalidii. The sequence goes on from NZ_JBISWJ010000023.1 coordinate 104,026, forward strand.
CCTACGTCCTGGCCCTGATCGCCGGGCTCGTCCTCTACGGGCACTGGTCGGACCACATCGGACGGCGCACCGCCCTGGTGCTGTCGGTCCTCGTCGGACTGGCCGGTGAGATCGTCTTCGCGACCGCCGGAGGCCTCCCCGGCCTCGTGGTGGGCCGCGCCCTGCAGGGCGCGGCCGTCGCCATGGTGACCGGAGCCAGCAGCGCAGCCCTCCGGGAGCTCCTGCCCCACCGCCCGGAGTGGGCCGGCCGCTTCACCCTCCTGGCGTCGGCCGGCGGCGTGGCGGCAGGCCCCCTGCTGGGCGGGGTCCTGGCGCTGCTGCCCGGCCCGACGACGACTCCCTTCGTCGTCCACGGCGCCCTGCTGGTCGCCGTCCTGGTGCCGCTGTGGACACTGCACGCCAGGCCGGCCATCGCCCCGGCCCCGGGGCCGGCGGCCTTCCAGGCCCTGCGGCCGCGTCGTCCTGCCCTGCCGCCCGGGGTCCGTGCGCGGTTCCAGCAGGCGGCCGCGGTCGGTTTCCTCAGCTTCGCGCTCTTCGGTTTCAGCCTCTCACTCGCCCCGGGCTACTTCGCCCGGACGCTGGGCGTGAGCTCTCCGGCCGGGATCGGGGCGCTCGCGGCCCTCGCGCTCGTCGGCTCCGCCGCGGTGCAGCTGGTGGGACGCGCCCGCGTCCAGGCCCTGCCCGGGGCGCTGGTGGGGATGGCCCTGGGCACGGCGCTGATCGGGGTCGCGGGCGCTCTGTCCAGCCTGCCGCTGCTGTGCTTCGCGGCCCTGTTCGCCGGGGCGTCCCAGGGCGTCGCGTTCCGCACGGCGTTCAACGAGCTGTCCGTGGCCGTTGCACCTGTCGACAACGCCCAGGTGGTCAGCGCCGTCTACGTCGTGACCTATCTGGGCAGTGCCGTGCCGGTCCTGGGCCTCGGGGTCCTGGCCGGCGCAGTGGGCGTCCCCTCGTCCGTCCACTGGTTCGCGGGCACGCTGGCCGCCGCGTGCCTGCTGCTGGCCGGCGCGGTGCGGCTCCGGGCCCGCCGCGGCCTGCGGCGCGGACCCCAGGGCTGACCGGTCGGCCGGGACGGCATCCGCGACACGTGCCGGCGGCCTCCCGCCGCGGGCCGGCCGTGCGGACCTGTCGTGCGGACCGGCTCAGTAGACGGGCTTGTCCGGCTCCACCTGCGCCACCCAGGCCAGCACCCCGCCCTCGAGGTGGCGCACCCGCTCCTCGCGCTGCGCGAAGAACGGCCGCAGCGCGGCGAGCGCGGTCGCGGAGCGGGCCCCGGCCTTGCAGTGCAGCACGAGGTCCGCGCCGCGGACCGCGGGCGGCAGGGCCTCCGCCCCCCGGTCCAGCAGATCCTGCAGCGGCACGGGAACGGCGCCGGGAATGGCCACGAGCTCCCGCTCCCAGTCCTCGCGCACGTCCACCAGGGCGAAGGACGCCTCCCCCCGTGCGCGGCGCTCGAGCAGCCGGGCCAGCTCGGGTGCGGCGAGCTGCTCGGCGGGATCGGCGCCCGACAGGGCACGGACGGGGTCGGGCTGCTCCACGGCGGTGACCGGGGCGGCGTCCGGGTCCGGGGCCAGCCGCATCTCGCGCCACGTCATCGCGAGGGCGTCGTGCAGCAGCACGCGTCCGAGCAGGGGCTCCCCGGTGCCGGTGATCAGCTTGACGGCCTCCGTGACCATGACCGCGCCGACGGTCGCGGGGAGCATGCCGAAGACGCCGCCCTCGGCGCAGCTGGGCACCTCGCCGTCCGGCGGCGCCTCGGGGTACAGGTCCCGGTAGGTGGGCCCGTGGCCGGCCCAGAAGACGCTGACCTGCCCCTCGAAGCGCAGGATCGAGCCCCACACGCAGGGGGTGCCGGTCAGGGCGGCGGCGTCGCTGACCACGTAGCGGGTCGCGAAGTTGTCGGCCCCGTCCAGGACCAGGTCGTACTGGCCGATGATCTCCACCGCGTTGTCCGCGCCCAGCCGCACGGGGTGGGTGCGCACGTCCACGAGCGGGTTGAGCGCGGCGACGGCCTCCGCGGCGGACTCGGCCTTGGGGCGGCCGACGTCGGCGGTCGTGTGCACGACCTGGCGCTGCAGGTTGGAGAGCGCCACGACGTCGTCGTCGACGATCCCGAGGGTCCCCACCCCCGCCGCGGCGAGGTACTGCAGCGCCGGGGCGCCCAGGCCCCCGGCCCCGACGACGAGCACGCGGGCGCCGCCCAGCCGCCGCTGGCCGAGGGGCCCGATCCCGGGCAGGGTCAGGTGCCGGGCGTAGCGCTCCAGCTCCTCGCGGCGCAGCTCGGGGCCGGGCTCCACGAGCGGGGGCAACGGGGTCACCGGCCCTCCCCGACGGGTGCCCAGTCCCCGCGCGGGACGTCCGCCGGCTCGGCAGGAGCTCCGTCCGCGCCCTCGTCCGCGGTGATCCGGCCGGCCGTCGGCGAGGACGCCAGCGCGTGGCGGCGGGCCGGGATGCGCCCGGCTCCGGCGGCGAGCCGGCCGGCGACCACCGCGTGGCGCATGGCGGTGGCCATCGCCACCGGGTCCTGGGCACGGGTGACGGCGCTGGCCAGCAGCACGGCGTCGCAGCCCAGCTCCATGGCCAGGGCGGCCTCCGAGGCGGTGCCGATCCCGGCGTCGAGCACCACGGGCACCGAGGCCCGGGAGGTGATGAGCTCGATGTTGTGCGGGTTCAGGATGCCCAGGCCGGTGCCGATGGGGGCGCCCAGGGGCATCACCGCGGTCGCGCCCAGGTCCTCGAGGCGGCGGGCCACGGCCGGGTCGTCCGAGGTGTAGGCGAAGACCTTGAAGCCGCGGGACACGAGCAGCTCGGTGGCGTCGAGGAGCTCCACGACGTCGGGCAGCAGCGTGTCCTCGTCGGCGATGACCTCGAGCTTGACCCAGTCCGTCTCGAGGGCCTCGCGGCCGAGCTCGGCGGTCAGCAGCGCGTCCCGGGCCGTGTAGCACCCGGCGGTGTTGGGCAGGATCCGGATGCCGTTGCGCTCCAGGAGCGCGAACAGGGAGTCGCCCTGGCCGGGGGCGTAGCGGCGCAGGGCCACGGTGGTCAGCTCGGTGCCGGAGGCTCCCAGCGCCTGCTCGAGGGTGTGCAGCGAGCTGAGGCCGCCGGTGCCCATGATCAGCCGGGAGGACAGCTCGGTGCCGTCGAGCACGAGCGGGTCACGGCTCGGGTCGGGGTGCGGGACGGTCACGTCAGCCTCCTTGGACGGCGGTGATGATCTCGACGGCCTGGCCCTCGGCCACGGGCGTGCGCCGCCAGCGGCTGCGGGGGACGACCGCGGCGTCCACGGCCACGGCGACGCCGAGGCGCCCGCCGTCGAGCGGGGCGCCGTCGGGGCCGAGCTCCCGGCCGACGGTCTCGGCGACGAGGTCGACGACGGTCGACTCCTCGGCCACCACGTGGGGCCGGCCGTTGAGGGTGATGGCGGTCATCGGGTGCTCCTGCTCCGGGGCCCGGCCGGAGTCGGCCAGGGGTCCCCTCGACGGGCCTCGACGGGGCGGTCGAAGCGGTGCGGGTCGGTGCCGGCGAGGTGCTCGGCGTCGGCGGACGGGTCGGCCCCGGTCCCTCCGGCGACCAGCTGCGCGGCGAGCCGGGCGGCGAGCGGGGCGAGCAGGACGCCGTGGCGGAAGTAGCCGGTGGAGACCACGAGCCCCGGCACGGGGGAGCCGTCCGGATCGCGGACCGGTCCCAGGTACGGGATGTCGTCCGGGGTGCCGGGCCGGGCGCGGGCCAGCACCTCGACGAGCTCGAGGTCGGCGACGCCGGGGACGAGCGCCTGGGCGTCGCGCAGCAGCCGGAACACGCCGCCGGCGCTGGGGCCGGCCAGGTCGTCCTCGCGGGAGGTCGCCCCGATCACCACGGTGCCGTCGGCGCGCGGCACCAGGTAGACGGGCACCCCGTGCACCAGGCCCCGGACGGTGCGCTCGAGCAGGTCCGGCGTCCCCGCGGGGACGCGGGCGCGCAGGATGTCCCCGTGCACCGGCCGCAGCGGCGGCCGCCAGCCCTCGGGCAGGCCCTCGATCCCGCCGAGGCCGGCGCCCGGTGCGAGGACCGTCCAGGCCGCCGAGACCATGCCGCCGCCGGCCAGGCGGACGCCGGTCACGGCGCCCTCGGCGTTGCGGCGCAGCTCGGTGGCGCGGTCGTGGACGAGGTGGGCCGGTCCGCCGTCGCCCGCGCCCGTCCCGGGGAGCCCCGCCCCGGCGGACTCCGTCCCGGCGCTTCCCGGCCCGGCGCCTTCCGATCCGGGGCCTTCCGATCCGGGGCCGGGGAGCTGCGGGGCGAGGAGCGCCGCGAGCAGCCCGGCCGTCAGGCGGCGCGGGTCCACCTGGTGGTCGTCGGGGATCCGGAACGCGGCGGACAGCCGCGGGCTCAGCGCCGGTTCCAGGGCCCGGGCGGTCCGCAGGGGCAGCTGCTCCACGTCCATCCCGTGGCGCAGCTGCAGCTCGCGGAGGTCCGCCAGGGCCTGCCGGTCCGCGGCGTCGACGCCGCAGACCAGGGTCTCGGTGGTGCGGTGGCCCACCGTGCCGTCGGCGGCCTGCTCGAGGGCGGCGACGAACGCCGGGTACTCGGCGGCCGAGGCGGCCATGAGGGGGTAGAGGGGCTCCTGCTGGTACTGGACCTCGCTCACCGGGGCGAGCATCCCGGCCGCGGCGCGGCTGGCGCCGGAGCCCGGCTCGGGGTCCACCACGGCCACCGAGCGGCCGCGGCGGCGCAGCTCCCACGCGGTGGCCAGGCCGATCACCCCGGCGCCGATCACGGCGACGTCGGCCCGGACGTGCTCGGACTGCCCGACGACCGGCTGGGGGGCGGTCGGCGGCGCGGGGTGCGCGGAGGTCACTCGGATCGTCCTTTCCTACGGCGGCATGATCCGCATCAGGTGTGGCGGTCGGCGCTGGACGCCCTCTCAGCCCCGGTGGGGCTCCCGCAGAACCGCTGACCTATCATCAGCGTGTGACCACCCAGCATACCCGTGACACCTCCTCCCCCGCCGGGTCCCGCCTGCGCGAGGCCCGGGCCGCGAAGCTCTTCGCCGCCCGGCTCTACGTGTGCACCGACTCCCGCCGGGAGCAGGGAGACCTCGAGGAGTTCCTGCACGCCGCGTACGCCGGCGGCGCGGACATCGTCCAGCTCCGGGACAAGGGCATCGACGCGGACGAGGAGATCGCCGCGCTGCGGCTGCTGGGCCGGGTCGCCGCCGAGTACGGCGCGCTGTTCGCCGCCAACGACCGCGCCGACATCGCCGCGCTCGTGGGCGCCGACGTCTTCCACGTGGGCCAGCACGACCTCTCCCCCGCCCAGGCCCGGCAGCTGCTCGGCCCCGACGTGCTGGTCGGGCGGTCCACCCACGACCTGGACCAGGCCCGGGCCGCGCTCGAGGACCCGGACGTGGACTACTTCTGCACGGGCCCCGTCTGGGCCACGCCCACCAAGCCGGGGCGCCCCGCCACCGGGCTGGAGTTCGTCCGCTCGGTCGCCGAGCTCACGGACGCCCGGCTGGACGCGGGCCCGGACGTGCTGCCCGTGCCGTGGTTCGCCATCGGCGGCATCGACGAGCCGCGGCTCCCGGAGGTCCTGGCGGCCGGGGCGCGCGGCGTCGTCGTGGTCCGCGCCGTCACCGAGGCGCCCGAACCCCGCCTGGCCGCCGGGCAGCTGCGCAGCCTGCTCCCCGCCTGAACGGACCCGCTCCCCGGCCCGGCTCACCGCCGCCGCACAGCCCGCTCTGAGAGCATGGACCCACGGACGACGACGGAGAGGTGGACCATGGACCCGGAGCTCGACCCCCAGGTGCGGCACGCGGTGGAGCGCCCCGCGGAGACCGCCCGTGGCCCGGAGGACGCGCAGCTGCGCGTCCGGCTGGCCGGTGAGCCCGCCCGCCGCGCGCTCGGCGCCCACTGGGAGGAGGGCGCCCCGGAGGACGCCCCGCCGAGCGACGACCGGCTCGCCGCGGCCGTGCTGCTCGCCACCCTGTTCGGTGACACGTTCTGGCTGGAGCGCGCCGCCCGGCTGCCCAGCGACGTGCCGGGCTGCCCCTCCGCGCCGCCCAGCGGGCTGCTCGAGCTGACCCGGGTGCCGGGTGCGCGGGCCGCGCTGGCCGACGCGCTCGAGCGCCCGCTGCTGACCGGGCTCCTGGAGTGGGGCACCAGCCCCCTGCCGGAGCAGCCGCCCGTGGCGGTCGCGCGCGCCGCCCGTGACCTGGGGATCCCCGACGACGGGCGCGTCTACCGGGTGGTGCGCCGCCGCGCCGAGCGCTTCCTGGCGCGGGAGTACGACGGGTCCGAGCAGCTCGAGCAGTTCGTGACGCTGCTGACCGAAGCGGAGAAGGGCCACCGCGAGGACGGACCCGTGCCCCCGGGGGAGACGCCGCCCCCGGCACCGCCCGCACCGGGTCCGCCCGCACCGGGTCCGTCCGCACCGGGGTCGTCCGTGGCCGGCGGCCCCGGGTCCGACGCGCCCGGGCCGGGCACGCCCCTGACCGGCGCGCCCCTGGCCCCGCAGTGGGGCGTGAGCCCGGCCACACCGGCTCCCCCGCCGCCCGGGCAGGGCCCCGCGCAGTTCCCGGGGCAGCAGGCCCCGGAGCACGGAGGCCCGGACCAGGGGACTCCGGGCTACGCGGCTCCCGGCTACGGAGTTCCCGGGCCGGGAACCGGCGCCGGGCACCCCGGAGCCCCGGGCACCGGCGGACCGGGCTCCTCCGGGCCGGTGTTCGGCCCCGGCCCCGGCGGCTGGCCGCCGCGCCCGGCCCAGCCCGAGGACGAGGACGACTCCGACAACCTCAAGGCGTGGGGCATCGTCTTCCTGGTGATCCTGGCCGTGATCGCCGCCCTGATCTTCGTCCTCTGAGACCACCCGAACCGCCGCCCGGCCCGGAGTCCGCCCTCGCGGACGGTCCGCCGGCCGGTCGGCACTGGCCAGGCGGCTCGCCGTCGGCGAGGATCGAGGGCATGGACATGCACCACGAACGGCTCGGCGCCGGCAGCCCCCTTCTCCTGGTCCACGGTCTCGGCTCGACGTGGCGGACCTGGGACCCGGTCCTGGACGGCCTGTCGGCCCGGCGCGAGGTCATCGCCGTCGACCTGCCCGGGTTCGGCGCCACGCCTCCCCTGGAGGGCGAGGTGACGATCGCGCGCCTCGCCGACGCCCTGTCCGCCTTCATCGACGTCCACGGACTGGCCGGGGTCGACCTGGTGGGCAGCTCGGTCGGGGCCCGGCTCGTGCTCGAGCTCGCCCGGCGCGGTGTCGGGGGGACCGCCGTCGCCCTGTCCCCCGGGGGCTTCTGGAACCCCCGCCAGCGCCGGGTGTTCGGCGCCTCGATCGGCGCCTCCGTCCGGCTCATCCGGGCCCTGCAGCCGATGCTCCCCGCGCTGACCCGCAACCGGGTCACCCGCACCGCCCTGCTGGCCCAGCTCAGTCCCCGGCCGTGGGCCCTGGACGAGGACCTGGTCCTGCGCGAGCTGCGCACGTGGGCGGGGTCCCCCAGCTACGACGCCCTCCTGCAGGCCCTGGTGCACGGGCCCGATCAGGAGGGAGCCACCCGGGCGCAGACCCCGGGAGACGTCGTCATCGGCTGGGGTCGCCAGGACCGGGTGGTCACCCCCGGCCAGGCCGAGCGCGCCCTCCAGCGGTTCCCCGGTGCGGAGCTGCACTGGTTCGACTCCTGCGGCCACTTCCCCATGTGGGACCGGCCCGCGGAGACCGTCGAGCTCGTGCTGAGCCGGACGGGCGGAGCGCACTGACCCGGAGGGACGGAAGGCGCTGAGCCGGACGGCGCCTGCACACCACCAGAGATACTTGCACCGGAAAGCTTATCGGGCTATTCTCAGGGACACATCAACCATTGCGCCCCTGCCGACGGAGACTCCCGAGATGCCGACCTTCCCGCAGCACCCCGATCCCCGGAGCCTGACGCCGCGCCCCGCCGAGGACCTGCTGTCCGGCGGCACCCGCATGGGCGCCGTGGAGCTGCTGGTCTCCGACCTGGACACGATGGTCGCCTACTACGCCGACGCCGTCACCCTCGACGTCCTTGCCCACGCCGGGGACACCGCGGTCCTGGGCCGGGACGGCCGGACGGTCGTCCGCCTGCGCCAGGTCGGGGAGCTCCCGCCGGCCCGCCGGGGGCAGGCCGGACTCTTCCACACCGCGGTGGTCTTCGAGGACGAGCCGGCGCTGGCCGCGGCCCTCGCGTCCGTCGCGACGGTGGCGCCGCACTCCTTCACGGGCAGCGCCGACCACCTGTACAGCCAGGCCTTCTACTTCGACGACCCCGAGGGCAACGGCGTGGAGCTCTACACCGACCGGCCGCGCGACACGTGGCGGCGGGAGCCCAGCGGCCTGCTGACCCTGGCGTCCGAGCCCCTGGACCCGCACGGCTTCCTGCAGGAGCACCTGCGGGGACGGGACGGGCACCGCCCGGCGGCACCGCCGGCCGCGCTGGGCCACGTGCACCTGCAGGTGGGCGACATCCCGCAGGGCCGGCAGTTCTACGTGGACGTCCTGGGCTTCGAGGTGATGAGCGACATCGGCTCGGCCCTGTTCGTCGCGGCGGGCGGCTACCACCACCACATCGCGCTCAACACCTGGCACAGCGCCGGGGCGGGCCCGCGCGCGGCCTCCTTGGGGCTGGGGCAGGTCAACATCGACCTGCCGGGCGCCGACGACGTCGCAGCCCTGGAGTCCCGGCTGCGGGACCACCGGATCGCCACCCGGCACGACGGCGCGGTGCTGCGCTTCGAGGACCCGTGGCGCACCCTGATCCAGGTGGGCGTCGCGGCGTAGGCCGGGGTCCGCGGATCGGGCCCGCCCGCGGACCGAGCTCAGGCGAACGGCTGCGAGGCCCGGTCGAGCACCTCGACCTCCTCGCCGGTGAGCCCCAGGCCGGGGGCGGCCATGAGCGCCGGCACCTGCTCGGGCCGGGAGGCCGAGGCGATGGGGGCGGTGACGCCCTTGGCCAGCAGCCAGGCGAGCGCGACCGTGGCCGGCTCCACGCCGCGGTCCTCGGCGACACCCACCAGCGCGTCGACGACGGCGAGGCCCTGCGCGTTCACGTGCGACCCCGCGGCGCCCCCGCGGACCTTCCCCTCGAGGTCGGCGGCGGTGCGGTACTTGCCCGTGAGGAATCCTGACGCGAGGCCGAAGTAGGGGAACACCGCCGCCCCGAACTGCCGGGCGATCGGGGCGAGGTCCCGCTCATGGGTGCGGCGGCTCACGAGGTTGTACTCCGGCTGGATCGCGACGGGCACGGTGAGGTGCTCGCGCTCGGCGGTCTCGAACCACTCCCGCAGCCGCTCCGGGCCGTAGTTGGACAGCCCCACGGCCCGGACCTTGCCGGAACGGACGAGCTCGTCGAACGTCGCCGCCTGCTCCGCGACGGGCACCGACTCGTCGTCGCGGTGGGCGTAGTAGAGGTCGACCCGGTCGGTGCCGAGCCGGCGGAGGGAGTCCTCGAGGGCCTGCACCACGTTTCCCCGCCCCAGGCCGCGGCGCTGCTGCAGGGAGCCCACCTTGGTGGCCACGACGACGTCGTCGCGGGTGCCGCGCGCGGTCAGCCACTCGCCGAGGACCGTCTCGGACTCACCGCCGCTGTGCCCCTCGCCCCAGGCCGAGTAGACGTCCGCCGTGTCGACGAAGTTGCCGCCGGCCTCCGTGAAGGCGTCCAGCACCGCGAAGGAGGTGCTGCGGTCGGAGGTCCAGCCGAACGTGTTGCCGCCCAGGTTGAGCGGGAAGACGTCGAGGTCGGTGTGGGCGATGGCTGCCATGCGGGGTTCCGTTCCGTCGTCGGATCTGTCGTGCTGCGGTCTGTCGTGCCGTCGTGCCGTCGTGCTGTCGTCCGTCGCACTGCTCGTCGTGGTCGCGGGCGTGGTGCGCTCCCGGCGCGGACCGGGGCGGGCGCACGCCGTTCTCGACCCTACCGGTCCTGCCCTACAATATTGCAGTTGTGCAAAAGGTGCAGAAGTGCAAAAATGTGGGCATGACCGACACCTCCCCTCCGTCCCTGCGCGCCCGCAAGAAGGCCGAGAGCTGGTCCGCCATCCACGAGGCGGCCGCCGCCCTCGCGGTCGAGCACGGCGTCGAGGGCACCACGGTGGAGGCCGTCGCCGCCGCGGCCGGGGTCTCCCCGCGCACCTTCTTCAACTACTTCCCCGCCAAGGAGGACGCCGTCCTGGGCATGCGGGCCCCCTCCCTGGACCCGGAGCTGCTGGAGGGCTTCTCCCTCGGGCACGACCTGCTCGGCCAGGTCTCGCGCCTGCTGCTGGCCGTGTCCCGCAGCGCCTATGCGAGCCCGGACGCCGAGCGGCGCCGGAAGCTGCTGCAGGACCACCCGAGCCTGGGCCGCCGTCGGCACGAGCTGATGCTCGAGGCCGAGGACCTGGTGCGCCGCACGCTCGCCGAGCTGCTGGCCCGGGACCCGGAGTGGGCGGCCGGGATCGGGGAGCACGGCGTGGACGAGGTCGCCCGGATGCTCGTCATGCAGGGCGGCGTCCCGCTGCGCTTCGCCATCACCGCCGAGGGCTACTCCCCGGCCCAGGGGCTGCCGACCGAGGACCACGAGTCGGCGCTCGCCCTCTACCACCGCCTCCAGGAGAAGCTCTCGTGACCCACACCCCCGCCCACCGGGCCGAGCCGGACACCGGCTCCCGGCACCTCGCGCTGCTCTTCGTCGGCCTGATGCTCTCCATGCTGCTGGCCGCGCTGAACCAGACCGTGCTCAGCACGGCGCTGCCCACGATCGTGGGCGAGCTCAACGGCGTGGACGAGATGCTGTGGGTGATCACGGCGTACATCCTGGCCTCGACGATCATGATGCCCGTCTACGGCAAGCTCGGGGACCTGATGGGCCGCAAACCCCTGCTGCTGGGCGCGATCCTGGTCTTCATGGCCGGCTCCGTGGTCGGCGCGCTCGCCGGCACGATCGAGGTCCTCATCGCGGCCCGCGCGATCCAGGGCCTCGGCGGCGGCGGGCTGATCATCCTCTCCCAGGCCGCCATCGCGGACGTGGTCCCCGCCCGGGAGCGCGGGAAGTACATGGGCGTCATGGGCGGGGTGTTCGCGGTGGCCTCGGTGGCCGGGCCGCTGCTGGGCGGCTGGTTCACCGAGGGGCCCGGCTGGCGCTGGGTCTTCTGGATCAACATCCCGCTGGGGCTGCTCGCCCTGGCCGGCGCGGTCCTGTTCCTGAAGCTCCCCCGGCACCGCGGCCGGCCGCGCCTGGACGTCGGCGGCATGGTGCTGCTGGCCGTGGCCACGACCTGCCTGGTCCTGTTCGCCACCTGGGGCGGCGGCCGGTACGCCTGGACCGACCCCGTGGTCCTCGGCCTGATCGCCGGGACGCTCGTGACCGGTGCCGCGTTCGTGGCCGTGGAGCGGCGCACCGCGGAGCCGATCATCCCGATGCACCTGTTCCGGGAGCGCAACTTCGTGCTCACCACCGTTGCCGGGCTGCTGACCGGCGTGGGCATGTTCGGGGCCCTCGGCTACCTGCCCACCTACCTGCAGATGGTCTTCGGGGTCGACGCCACCACCTCCGGGCTGCTGATGGTCCCGATGATGGGCACCCTGCTCGTGACCTCGGTGCTCGCCGGGCGGGCGGTGAGCCGGACCGGTCGCTACAAGTGGCTGCCGGTGGCCGGCAGCGTGGTCGTGGCCGTGGCCATGGGGCTCCTCTCGACCCTGACCCCCGAGCAGGGCGTGTGGCACGTGTGCCTCTACATCGCGCTCCTGGGCCTGGGGCTGGGCCTGTCCATGCAGGTGCTGGTGCTCATCGTGCAGAACACCTTCCCGCTGCGGCAGGTCGGCACGGCCACCGCGGCGAACAACTTCTTCCGCCAGATCGGCGCCACCCTCGGCTCGGGCGTGGTGGGCAGCGTCTTCGCGGGCCGGCTCGCCGACCTGCTGGCCGAGCGCCTCCCGGCGGGGGCCCTCGAGGGCGGTGCGGGCGGCGCCAACTCGCTCACTCCCGCCGTGGTCGCCTCGCTGCCGGAGGCCCTGCAGGACCCGATCGTGGCCTCCTACAACGACGCCCTGACCCCCATCTACCTCTGGATCGTGCCCCTGGGGCTGCTCGCGGCGGCGCTGCTGTGCTTCGTCGCCGAGAAGCCGCTGGCCACCACGATCGAGAAGGACGTCGAGCCCGAGGCGCTCGCCGAGGGCGACCTCGTGGTCACCGCCGACGCGCCGGGCGACGGACCGGCCGCTCCGCGGGTCGACGGCGGCGACGGCGACGAGGAACGGGACGCCGACGACCTGCGCGAGGACCCGGCCGCCCTCGCGCCGACCTCCTCGGCGCGGTAGGCAGGGTGCAGCCGTCGGCGCCCCGGCCACAGCACGGCAGCCGCAGGACGGCAGCCACAGCACGGCACCCGCGGGAGGGCACGGCAGCCGCGGGACGGCACCCACCGGACGGGACAGCAGCCGCGACGCTCGCCGCGCGGCGGTCGAGCCGTCACGGCGCGACCGCAGGCCGCACCCGCTCGAGGGACCGTCCCCGCCCGAGGGACCGTCCCCGGCCGAGGGGTCGCCCGGGGACGGTCCGCTCAGTAGGCTGAGAATCGCGCTCGTGCACGGCCGGGCGCGCGGGACGCCGCGCACGCGGCCGCCCGGAGCGACAGCGAGGAGCGACGCATGAGCGACAACGGCGACACCACCCACGAGGACTTCGACGAAGCCGTCAACATGACCCCGAAGCAGCTGTCGGAGTGGCTGGACACCGAGGAGTCGACCTCGGTGGGCCAGGACGACGGCGGGGAGTCGGTGGGCCACCGCTCCGGGCGGCGCATCGTGGAGATCCTGGAGAAGCCGAAGGGCGAGCGCACGGAGTCCGACGAGGAGCACATGCGCAAGGTCGTCGGCTACGTCCACCGCCACCTGGCCCAGCGACCCGACGGCGACGTGCGCGAGACCCGGTGGCGCTACTCCCTGATGAACTGGGGCCACGACCCGCTCGAGGACTGAGCCCGCCTCCCCGCCCCCGGGCACGTGCCGTGCGCGACGGTCGACCCCGGCGGTCGGCGCGGCCGACCGGCCGACGAGCGATCGCGTGCGCACGAGAACCGGTCAGCATGAGCACCCGAGAACACGAGAGAAGGAGCAGCAGATGAGCCTGAGCAAGGGCACGAAGGTCACGTGGAACACGCCGCAGGGCACCACCGAGGGCACGGTGGTCGAGAAGAAGACGGAGGATTTCGAGCTGGACGGCCGCACGTACCGCGCGAGCACGGACGACCCCCACTACATCGTGGAGTCCGACAGCTCCGGGGCCCGCGCGACCCACAAGGCGGACGCCCTGACGGAGCGGTGACGCAGACGCAGCGCCTCAGGCCGCGGGGGGCCTGAGGCTGCGGACGCCGGGGGTGTCCCAGACGAACGGGCCGAAGCTCGGGCCGACCGGTTCGAGGTACTCGACGTCGGACGCCGGGATCAGGGCACCCGGGGTGTAGCCGTCGGCCTCGCACCGCACCAGCACGACCATGCCCAGCTCGAGCGGTTCGTAGGGCTCGCACAGCACGACCTCGCCGGCGCGCAGGTCCAGGCCGGCGCGGTCGGTGCGCATCCGGTAGCGGGCCACCGAGGAGACGGTGATCGACGCGATCGGGTCGACGACAGGCCCCACACCGATGCCCGGGAGCACGTCGATGGGGCCGGTGTCATCGGGGACGGACGTCAGGTTGAGAGCGTTCATGGCGGGGTTCTCCAGTCGTGCGGGCGCATCGGGGCCTGTGTGAGGTCCTGGTGCCGGATGGGAGCACGACGACGCTGTCGAGTTCCATTCTAGAGATCTCGATCACATCCGGGAAGGGCCCTGTCCATCGGTCCGCGGGGCACCGCGGGGAGTGCACGGACGTCCAGGACCGACGCCCCGAGCGGACCCCGGTCCGCGGTCGCATCCGCGGCGCCGGGGGCTGCCGGGCCCCGGGACCGGTCGGCCGGGTCCGGCGTCAGCGGCTACCGACGAGATCGCTCCGGCGCGCCGCCCCGAGGTGGGCCGCGCGGCCGGCGCCGACGATGCCGGCCGCGTTGCGCAGCTGCGCAGGGGCCACCCGGGCGCGCAGCCGCAGGTGGGGCAGGAACTCCTGGTGCCGTGCGCTGATGCCCCCGCCGAGGACGAACAGGTCGGGGGAGATCAGGACCTCGAGGTGGGACAGGTAGCGCTGGAGCCGGTCCGTGTAGGTCGGCCAGTCCAGGGCCTCCACCATCCGGGCGGAGGCACCGGCCCAGCCGTCGACGTCGCGGCCGTCCAGCCACACGTGCCCGAACTCGCTGTTGGGGACCAGCTCCCCGTCCAGGAACAGCGCCGAACCGATCCCGGTGCCCAGCGTGATCACCAGCACCGTGCCGCGGGCTCCGCGGGCGGCGCCGAAGCGCACCTCGGCCAGCCCGGCGGCGTCAGCGTCGTTGAGGACCGCGACCTCGCGCCCCAGCCCGGTGGCGAGGAGCTCCTGGGCGTCCGTGCCGATCCAGGAGTCGTCGAGGTGGGCGGCCGAGCGGGCCACGCCGCCGTCGATGATGGCCGGCACGCCCACGCCGACCCCGGCCAGCGGAGCGCCCGCCTCGGGTCCGTCCTCCAGCCGCTCCAGGATCCCGCGCAGGGCGGCCACCACGGCGGACGGGGTCGCCGGCGAGGGCGTGGGCACCCGGCGGACCGGGCCGACGGTGGTTCCGCGGACCGGGTCCACGACCGCGAACTTGATGGACGTCCCGCCGATGTCCACCCCGAGGCAGCGCGCGTCGCCGTCGCCCCCTCCGGACACGGACGGGACGGTCGGGGTCGTCCGGGTGGACGGCAGGGCACAGGTCATCTCACGGTCCTGGATCGAGGCGGGATCGGCGCGTCCTCGACCGGACGGCGCCTGTTCGACTGTACAACCGTGCGGGGACGGCAATTATTCGCCGTCGTGCGCCGCCGGCCCGCCCTCCGGTCGGTGCGGCCCGCGGCACCCCCGGAGTTCCCTAGAATCGAGTGGTCCCGGACTCCGTGGAGGGCCCCCGCGCCCGGCCGGAGCCCGGGCGTCCCGCCCTCTCCCGAAGGACTCCCCCGCATGACCACCTCCACCGCCACCGCGTGGCCCGTGCCGCAGAAGACCACCAACCGGGTGCTGCTCGCCTGCTGGCTCGCGATCCTGGCCGAGGGCTACGACGTCGGGGTGCTCGGTGCCGTGCTGCCCGCCCTGGCGGAGCACCGCGCCTGGGACCTCACGCCGCTGGAGCTCGGCGGCCTCGGCTCCTACGCGCTCGTCGGCATGCTGATCGGTGCGATGACCATCGGCACGCTCTCCGACCGCGTCGGCCGGAAGAAGATGCTGCTGATGTCGATGGCCATCTTCACCACCATGCAGCTCGGCGCCGCGCTCGCCCCCACCCCGGAGGTCTTCGGGCTCTTCCGGCTGCTCGGCGGACTGGGCATGGGCGGGATCATCCCGGTGGCCGCGGCCCTCACCATCGAGTACTCGGCACCGCGGCGCCGGTCCTTCAACTACGGCGTGATGTACTCCGGCTACTCCCTCGGCATCCTGGCCGCCGCGCTCGTGGCGATCGCCCTGCTGCCCACGCTGGGCTGGCGCTGGGTGGTGGGCGTCGGGTTCCTCCCCGTGGTCCTCCTGCCCCTGATCGCCAAGCTCGTGCCCGAGTCCCTCGAGTACCTCGTGGGCAAGGGCCGCCACGAGGAGGCCGCCCGCCTGGCCGAACGGCTGCGCGTGGCCCCGTTCGTCGAGAGCGACTGGACGCCGGTGCTCGCCGAGGAGACGAGGGCGCGGTCCGTGGGCTGGAGGCGGTCCCTGGCGGCCATGTTCTCCGGCGGCTACCTGCCTGCCACGGTCTTCTTCTGGATCTCGCTGTTCTGCGGCATGGTCCTGGTCTACGGGCTCAACACCTGGCTGCCCTCGATCATGCGCTCGGCCGGCTACGAGCTCGGCCCCGCCCTGATGTTCCTGGTGGTCTTCAGCCTCGCCTCGGCCGTCGGCGGCATCGCCCTGGGGCGCGCCGCGGACGCGTACGGCAAGAAGCTGATCCTGGTGGTCTTCTACCTGCTGGGCGGGGTGGGCATCCTGCTGCTGATGTTCCCCAACAGCCTCGTGGTCAACTACGTGTTCGTGGCCCTGGCCGGCATCGGCTCGATCTCCACGTCGCTCGTGCTCACCGGCTGGGTGGCCGAGTACTACCCCGCCCACTCGCGGGCCACGGCCACCGGCTGGGCCCTGTCCTTCGCCCGCGTGGGCGCCATCTCGGGTCCGCTCATCGGCGGCTGGATCGGCTCCACGGCCCTGCCATTCCAGTGGAACTTCATCGTCTTCGCCGCCGTGGCGCTGGTCGCCGCCGGCGCGGTGGCGCTCATCCCGCAGTTCCCGGGTCCGGTCGGCGGACCGGCCCGGCGGGGACCGTCGGGCCGGTCCGAGACGGTCCCGGCGGCACCGGGCTCCTGAGCCGGACGGTCCACCGCCCGGCCGGCCCGGTTCCGCACGGACGTCACGCGGCCGGACCGGGCTCGGCGCCGTCGCCGGACCCCGGGCCCTCCGTCGGGTCCGGCGGGGCGTCTCCCGCCGCGTCCGCGTGCAGGTGCGCGCGCTCGCCGTCGTGGTCGAGCACGGTGAGGATCTCCACCGGGCCGCCCTGCGCCACGATGGCGTGCGGGACCATCGTGGAGAACTGCGCCGCCTGACCGGCCTCCACCACGACGACCCGCTCCCCCAGGTGCAGGCGCGCGGTCCCGGAGAGCACGGTGAACCAGTCCCGCCCCGGGTGCACCGCCAGCTCCCGCCGCCCGGGCCGCGGGCCCGGCAGGATGCGCATCTTCGCCACGGTCATCCCGTGCAGGGCACGCTCGGAGGAGAGCAGCCACATGGTCAGCCCCGGCGTGCTGCTGGGCTGCGGGCGGATCACCACGTCCTCGTGCTCGGGGGACTCGACGAGCTGGTCGAGCGAGGTGTCGAGGGCCCGCGCGATGGGCACCAGCTGGTCGAGGGCGATCCTGCGGTGACCGGTCTCGATCCGGCTCAGCGTGGACGGGCTCAGCCGGCAGCGGGCCGCGAGCGCGTCCAGGGACCAGCCGCGGGCCAGCCGCAGACCGCGGATGCGGTCCCGGATCACGGCGTCCAGATCCAGTTCTTGCGTCATAGGCAAGAGTGTATGCGCTCAGAGCACTGCGCGCCTACCGTGGAGGCATGACACCGCACGCTCCCCCGCACCCGGCCGCCGGGCACCGCGACCACTCCGGGCACCAGGATCACTCCGGGAAGCACGCCCATCCCGGGCAGCACGACGACGACGGGCTGGCCGAGCTGCTCGAGCTCGAGGCCGAGATCCTCGGTCCCCTGCTGGACGAGGTCGTCGGCTGGGTCGCCCAGCACGTCGGCGAGGCTCCGCGCACGGTCGTGGACATCGGCGCGGGGACGGGTCCCGGCAGCCGGCTCCTGGCCCGTCGCTACCCCTCGGCGCGGGTGGTCGCGATCGACCGGTCGGCGCCGCGGCTCGAGCGGCTCCGCGCCATCGCCCGCACGCAGGGACTGGCCGACCGGATCAGCACCGTGCAGGCCGATCTGGACGACGCGTGGCCGGAGATCGGTCCGGTCGAGCTCGGCTGGGCGGCCGCCTCGCTGCACGAGGTCGCCGCGCCGGACCGGCTGCTGCGCGACCTGCACGCCGGGATGCGCCCCGGCGGGCTCCTCGCGGTCGTGGAGATGGACGCCCTCCCGCGGTTCCTGCCCGAGGACATCGGGACCGGCCGCCCGGGCCTGGAGCGCCGCTGCCACGAGGTCCTCGCCCGGGCGCACTGGAACGCCTACCCCGACTGGGGGCCCCACCTGCAGGAGGCCGGCTTCCGGATCGCCGGCCGGCGCCGGTTCGGCGTCGAGGCCCGGCCCGCCCCGCCGGGCACCGGGCGCTGGGCGCACGGGACGCTGCAGCGCGCCCGCCCGGCCCTCACCGGCCACCTGGCCGCCGACGACCTCCTCGCCCTCGAGCACCTGCTCGCGGAGGACTCCGCCGGCGCGGTGCTGCACCGCGAGGACCTGGTGCTGCGCGCCGGGCGGACCGTCTGGGCGGCCCGCCGGGCATGAACCCCCCGCACGACGCCACCACCACGACACCACCAGCACGAATCCACCAGCACGAGAGGACATGGACCATGGACAGCATTCCCCTGCACGACGTCGTCGTCGTCGGAGGCGGCGCCGCCGGGCTGAGCGCGGCCGTCACCCTGGCGCGCTCCCTGCGCTCGGTGGTCGTCGTGGACGCCGGCGAGCCCCGCAACGCCCCCGCCGGCGGGGCGCACAACCTCCTCGGCCGCGAGGGGATCCCGCCCCTCGAGCTCCTGGCCGCCGGGCGGCGGGAGGCGGAGCAGTACGGCGCGGAGATCGTCGCGGACCGCGCCGTCACCGCGCGGTCCGGCCCGGACGGGTTCACGGTCGGTCTCGCCGGCGGCGGCACGCTGCGTGCGCGGCGGCTGGTGCTGGCCTCCGGGCTGGTGGACGAGCTCCCCGACGTGCCCGGCGTACGGGAGCTGTGGGGGCGCAGCGTGCTGCACTGCCCCTACTGCCACGGGTGGGAGGTCCGGGGGCAGCGCATCGGCGTGCTCGGCGCCGGTCCGATGAGCATCCACCAGACCCTGCTGTTCCGGCAGCTCAGCGCGGACGTCACCTTCTTCCCGCACCGGATGCCGGATCCCGGCGCCGAGGCGTGGGAGCAGCTCGCCGCCCTCGACGTCCGCGTGGTCGGGGGCCAGGTCCGGCGGCTGCGCACCGAGGGGGACGTCCTGCGCGCCGTGGTCCTCGACGACGGGCAGGAGGTCGCGGTGGACGCCGTGGTCGTGGCGCCCCGTTTCGCGGCCCGCGCCGAGCTGTACGAGCAGCTCGGCGGCTCCCTGAGCGAGCACCCCGTCGGGGAGCTCATCGCCACGGGGCCGATGGGCCGGACCGAGATCCCCGGGGTCTGGGTGGCCGGCAACGCCGGCGACCTCTCGGCCATGGTCTCCTCCGCGGCAGGGGAGGGGGTCGGCGCGGCCGCCGCCGTCAACGCGGACCTCGTCGCCGAGGACGCGGCCGCCGCCGTGCGGTCCCGGGCGCAGCGGACCGCCGCGGGGGCCTCCCGGCAGGCCTGAGCGGCCGGGGCACGCCATCGCCCCGGGGAACGCCGCTGCGGGGCCTCCCGGTCAGAGCTCCGACGAGCCCTGGGAGTGCTCGAACACGAGACTGGTCTGCGTGGCCGCCACCGCCTGGTTGGAGGACAGGTGCTCCAGGACGAACTGGCGGATGTGGTCGGTGTCCCGGGCCGTGACGTGGATGAGGAAGTCGTCCGACCCCGCCAGGAAGAAGAACTGGGACACCTCCGGGACGGACTTCAGCCCCTCGCCGAACGCGGACATCAGGTGGCGGGCCCCGGGCCGCAGGCGCACGCTGATGAGGGCCTCGATAGTGCGCCCGAGCGCCCGGGGGTCCACGTCGACCGTGAACCGGCGGATCACCCCGGAGCGCTGCAGCCCCTTCATCCGGGCCAGGCACGTGGACGGGGCCACACCGAGCGCCTCGCTGAGCGCCTGGTTGGTCATCCGGGAGTTGTCCCGCAGCAGCGCGAGCAGGCGCCGGTCGAGGTCGTCCAGCTCGTCCCGGGGCCGCGGATCCTGCGGCGCGGACCGTGTGGGACGGGTCACATTCTGCATGGTTCCCCCAGTTCTGCGCCGATTGCCGCAGGATCGTCGATTCCGGTCCCAGGAACAGCGCTGAATCGTAGCTTTGAGGCACCCATACTACGTTTTCTGCGGGAGGCCTCCGACATGATCATCTCCGTCCCCACCGAAGTGAAGAGCAACGAGCACCGGGTGGCCATCACGGTCCCGGGCGTGCACGAGCTGCGCCGCCGCGGCCACCGGGTGCTGGTGGAGGCCGGCGCCGGGGTGCGCTCGGGCTTCTCCGACCAGGACTTCGCCGCCGCGGGCGCCGAGATCGTGGCGGACCCGGACGAGCTGTGGGCCGCGGCGGACATGGTGCTGAAGGTCAAGGAGCCGGTCGCCGCCGAGTACCACCGGTTCCGGGAGGGCCTGGTCCTGTTCACCTACCTGCACCTGGCCGCGGAGCCGGAGCTGACCCGCGCCCTGCTGGCGGCCGGGGTCACGGCCATCGCCTACGAGACCGTGCAGACCGCGGACCGCCGGCTGCCGCTGCTGGCGCCGATGAGCGAGGTGGCCGGCCGGCTCTCGGTGCAGGCCGGGGCCGCGGCCCTCACGGCCACCGACGGCGGCAAGGGCGTCCTGCTCGGCGGCGTGCCCGGTGTGCGGCCCGCCCGCGTCACCGTGATCGGCGCCGGCGTGGCCGGCACCAACGCGGCCGCCATGGCCGTGGGGCTGGGCGCCGACGTGACCATCCTGGACATCGACGTGGACCGCCTGCGCGCCCTCGACGACCGGTACGCGGGGAGGCTGCGGACCGTGGCCTCCAACGCCTACGAGGTGGAGCGGGCGGTGACCGAGGCGGACCTGGTCATCGGCTCCGTGCTGATCCCCGGCGCCCGGGCCCCGAAGCTGGTCACCAACGACATGGTCGCGCGGATGAAGCCGGGCAGCGTCCTGGTGGACATCGCCGTGGACCAGGGCGGGTGCTTCGAGGACAGCCGTCCCACCACCCACCAGGACCCGGTGTTCCCGGTGCACGGGACGATCTTCTACTGCGTGGCGAACATGCCCGGCGCGGTGCCCAACACCTCCACCTACGCCCTGACCAACGTCACCCTGCGCTACGTGACCGCCCTCGCCGACCGCGGGGTGACGGCGGCGCTGGCCGCCGACCCCGCCCTGGCCGCGGGGCTCAACACGATGGCCGGCCGCGTGGCGCACCGCTCGGTCGGCGAGGCCCACGGCCTGGACGTCGCCGACCGGACGGAGCTGGTCGCCGCGGCGTGAGCATCCTGACCGACCGGGCGCTGCTCACACGGAACGCGGATCGGATACCGCAGCCGTGCACACGACAGCGTTGATGCCGCGCGCACGTCAAGACGCACGAGGCGCCCGAGATCGCGGCGCCGCAGCCCACCGCAGGGTCGGACGAGGACGTCGCCCGAGTCCGCAGGCACGCAGAGCCGGGACTCCTCCAACACCACCGCCATCGGTGGGACCGGCTCATTCGATGGTGCTGGCTGCGAGCTCCGCTTCTGCAGGGATGCGCGCCGGGGTGCCGGTGGGGAGGGCGTCGATGAGGGCCTTGAGGTCGGCGAGGTCGTGGTCGGTGAGGTCCTGGAGCGGGGGGCGCACGCCGCCGGCGTCGCGGCCCACGGCCCGCAGCCCGGCCTTGACGATGGAGACGCCGTAGCCCTTCGCCCGGTCGCGGATCTCGATGTAGGGCAGGACGAACCGGTTGAGCTTGTCGGTGACCGCCGCCCGGTCCTGGGCCCGGACGTCGCGGTAGAACTCCAGGGCGAACTCGGGGACGAAGTTGTACATGGCCGAGGAGTAGGTGCTCATGCCCAGCTGGAGCAGGGGCAGGGCGAAGGTCTCCGCGGTGGGCAGCCCGCCGAGGTAGAACAGGCGGTCCCCGTTGGCGGCGTAGACCTTCGTGAGGTGCTCGATGTCGCCGATGCCGTCCTTGAACCCGATGAAGTTCTCGTGGCGCTCGGCGAGGCGGGCGATCGTCTGGGCGGAGTAGACGGCGTTGGCCCGGTTGTAGGCGATCACCCCGAGGTCGGTGGCCGCGCAGACCGCCGAGGCGTGGGCGAGCAGTCCCTCCTGGTCGCACTCGGTGAGGTAGGGGGGCAGCAGCAGCAGGCCTTCCGCGCCGGCGGCGGCCGCGTCGTGGGCGTTGCGCACGGCCTGGGCGGTGTTGCCGGCCGCCGGGGCGAGCACGGGGACGGTGTCCCCGACCTCCTCGACCGCGGCCCGCACCACGGAGGCGGTCTCCTCCGGGGTGAGGGAGAAGCCCTCCCCGGTGCCGCCGGCGGCGAAGAGCCCGGCCACCGGGAAGGAGGCCTGCCAGGCCAGGTGCTGCCGGTAGGCGGTCTCGTCGAAGAGCAGGTCGGCGTCGAACGCGGTGACGGGGAAGGACAGCAGGCCGTCCTTGAGCTTGTCCGCCAGTTCCTGGGGAGTGTG
>NZ_JBISWJ010000024.1:0-6557 GCF_044462225.1 Kocuria kalidii
CTCGCCCACTTCCACCCCTTCATCCCTGCCGGAGGGGTCGGCTCCCGGCTCTGGCCCCTGTCCCGGGCCGACGCGCCGAAGTTCCTGCTGGACCTCACCGGCTCCGGCTCGTCGCTCCTGCGCGCCACCTACGACCGGCTCGCCGGGCTCGGCGGCGGCAGCGTCATGGTCGTGACCGGCCGCACGCACGCCGCGGCGGTGTGCCGGCAGCTCCCGGAGCTCTCGGCGGAGGACCTCGTGCTCGAGCCCTCCCCGAAGGACTCGGCGGCGGCCATCGGGCTGGCCTGCATGCTCGTCCAGCGCCGGGACCCCGAGGCGATCGTCGGCTCCTTCGCCGCCGACCACGTGATCGAGCCCGCCGGGGCCTTCCAGGACGCCGTGCGGGAGGCGGTGACCGCCGCGGCCACGGGACGGATCGTGACGATCGGGATCCCGCCGAGCTCCCCGGCCACCGGGTTCGGCTACATCCGGGCCGGGGCCCCGCTGGGGATCCCGGGGGCGCCGAACGCGCTGGGCGTCGAGGAGTTCGTCGAGAAGCCCGACGAGGACACCGCCCGGCAGTACGTGGCCGGGGGCAACCACACCTGGAACGCCGGGATGTTCGTGGCCCCGGCGTCGTTGATGCTGCGCCATCTCGCGGCGAGCGAGCCGGCGCTGCACGCCGGGCTGAGCGAGATCGCCGAGGCCTGGGGCACCCCGGCCCAGGACGAGGTCGTGGACCGGGTGTGGCCCGGGCTGCCGAAGATCGCGATCGACTACGCCGTGGCCGAGCCCGCGGCCGCGGCCGGGGACGTGGCCATGGTCCCGGCGAGCTTCACCTGGGACGACGTCGGGGACTTCGCCGCGATCCGGCGGCTCAACCACGTCGATCCCGAGACGGATCCCGACGTGACGGTCCTGGGCGACAACAGCCGGGTGCTCTCGGACAGCTCCAGCGGCATCGTCGTCTCGGACACGGGCCGGCTGATCGCCCTGATCGGGGTCGAGGACATCGTCGTGGTGGACACCCCGGACGCGCTGCTGGTGACCACCCGGGAGCACGCCCAGCGGGTCAAGGACGCCGTGGCCTCCCTGAAGCAGCGCGGCAACACGGACGTGCTCTGAAAACGGCCGGGGCCGTGCGCACCCGGGAGTAGTCTGGTCAGATGCCTGACGCGCCATCTCCCGCCGCGGCCCTGGAGGCCGGCCTCCCGCCCGCCATCGGCCCCCTGCTCAAGCGGTACCTGCCGGACCTGATCGCCTTCCGGCGGGACCTGCACCGGCACCCGGAGCTGTCCTACCAGGAGTTCCGCACCACGGACCGGATCGTGGGCGCCCTGGAGAACATGGGTCTCTCCCCGGTGCGGCTCACCGACACCGGGTGCTACGTGGACATCGGGCACGGGCCGATCGCCGTGGGCCTGCGGGCGGACATCGACGCGCTGCCGATCCACGAGGGCACGGGCCTCGACTTCTCCTCCGTCAACGACGGCGTGGCGCACTCCTGCGGCCACGACATCCACGCCACCGTGATGGTGGGCGTGGCCAAGGTGCTGGCGGACCTGCACCGCACCGCCCACATGGCCGGGACCGTGCGGATCGTCTTCCAGCCCGCGGAGGAGCAGCTGCCCGGCGGCGCCCTCACCGTGCTGCGCCAGGGCGTCCTCGAGGGCGTGCCGCGGATGTTCGCCCTGCACTGCGAGCCCAAGGTCGACGTCGGCCGGGTGGGCACCAGGATCGGCGCCATCACCTCGGCCTCGGACACGGTGCGGATCGACTTCACCGGCCGCGGCGGCCACACCTCCCGCCCCCACCTCACGCAGGACCTCGTCTACGCGATGGCCCAGATCGCCGTCAACGTCCCGGCCGTCCTCTCCCGGCGGATCGACGTCCGCTCCGGGGTGGCCGTGGTGTGGGGCCAGATGCACGCCGGCGTGGCCCCGAACGCCATCCCCGCCTCGGGCTTCATGTCCGGGACCATGCGGTGCCTCGACGCCGACGCCTGGCACCGGGCGGGCACGCTGCTCGACGAGGTGGTGCACCAGGTCGCGGCGCCCTACGGGGTGGACGTGGCCCTGGAGCACATCCGCGGTGTGCCCCCCGTGGTCAACGGCGAGGTCGAGACCACCCTGATCGAGAACGCCGCCCGTGCCGAGCTCGGCGAGGACGCGGTGGTGCTGGTGCACCAGTCGATGGGCGGGGAGGACTTCGCGTGGTTCCTCCAGGAGGTCCCCGGGGCGATGATGCGGCTGGGCACGCGCACCCGCGGCGGGCACACCCACGACCTGCACCAGTCGGACTACGTGGCGGACGAGGCGGCCATCGGCTGCGGCATCCAGGTCATGACGAACACGGCCCTGCGCGCCATCCGGCTGCACTCCCGGGAGACACGACCGGACGTCGCGACGGATTGACGCCCGCCTCCGGCCCCCCGGGACTACCCGTGGGTAGGATGGCACCACGCCACGCCACCCGCGTGGACACGACCCGTGGCCCGCTGCCGGGTCACGACCGTCTCCTGGAGGAACCATGACCTTCTCGCCCCGGACGCCCCGAGGACCCCGCCCGCTCTCCGCCGCCGCGCTGCTCGGCGTCTCGGCCCTCGTCCTCGCCGGCTGCGGCTCGGCCCCCGAGGAGGGCGGCGAGGCCCAGGAGCAGGCCACCGACTTCACCGGCTGCATCGTCTCCGACGAGGGCGGCTTCCAGGACCGCTCGTTCAACCAGAGCTCCTACGAGGGCCTGCAGGCCGTCGAGGAGTCGATGGGCATCGAGGTGCGCGACGCCCAGTCCCAGGCGGAGACCGACTACGAGCCCAACCTCAACTCCATGGTCCAGCAGGGCTGCGACCTGACCGTGTCGGTCGGGTTCGCCCTCGCGGACGCCACCCGGGAGGTCGCCGAGGCCAACCCGGACACCGACTTCGCGATCGTGGACGACGCCTCGATCGACCTGCCCAACGTCAAGCCGCTCGTCTACAACACGGCCGAGGCGGCGTTCCTCGCCGGCTACGTCGCGGCAGGCACGACCGAGACCGGGACGGTCGCCACCTACGGCGGCCAGAAGTTCCCCACCGTGACCGTGTTCATGGACGGCTTCGCCGACGGCATCGAGCACTACAACGAGACCAAGGGCGAGGACGTCCAGCTGCTGGGCTGGGACAAGGACGCCCAGGACGGCACGTTCGTCAACAGCTTCACCGACAGCTCCGCCGCGAAGACGGCCACGCAGAACTTCATCAACGAGGGCGCCGACATCATCCTGCCGGTGGCCGGCCAGGCCGCCCTGGGCACCCTCGACGCCGTGGTGGAGGCCAACGACGGCGGTGCGGACGAGGTCCGCTTCGTGTGGGTCGACGCCGACGGCTACGAGACGCTCGAGCAGGGCAACCAGTACCAGCTCACCTCCGTGCTCAAGCAGCTGAGCACCTCCGTGCAGGACGTGGTCGAGTCGGCCGCCGAGGACGAGTTCAGCAACGAGCCGTACGTCGGCACCCTCGAGAACGACGGCGTGGGCATCGCGCCCTACCACGACCAGGAGGAGGCCGTGGGCGAGGAGCTCGCCGGCGAGGTCGAGCAGCTGCGGCAGGACATCATCGACGGCACGGTGACCGTCGAGTCCGAGAGCTCGCCGCAGGCCTGACCCCGGACGCCGGCCACCACCGCGCCCACCGCCGCCGGCTGCGGCCCCGCCGGCGGCGGTGGCCGGCCCGCCCGGGGCCGCGCACGGCCCAGGAGGAGGACCACCATGAAGCTCGAGCTGCAGTCCATCACCAAGCGCTTCGGTGCCTTCGCGGCCAACGAGGACATCGACCTCGTCGTCGAGCCCGGGCAGATCCACTGCCTGCTCGGGGAGAACGGGGCCGGCAAGTCGACCCTGATGAACGTCCTGTACGGCCTGTACCGCCCGACGCAGGGCCGCATCCTCGTGGACGGCGCCGAGGTGTCCTTCAGGGGCCCCGGGGACGCCATGGCCGCCGGCATCGGCATGGTGCACCAGCACTTCATGCTGGTGCCGGTGTTCACGGTCGCGGAGAACGTGGCCCTCGGCGCGGAGAGCACGAAGGGCGCGGCGCTGGACCTCGAGACCACCCGGCGCCGGATCCGGGAGATCTCCGACCGGTACGGCTTCCACGTGGACCCCGACGCCGTCGTGGAGGACCTGCCCGTGGGGGTGCAGCAGCGCGTCGAGATCATCAAGGCCCTCGTGCGGGACGCCCAGGTCCTCATCCTCGACGAGCCCACCGCGGTGCTCACCCCGCGGGAGACCGACGAGCTGCTCGAGATCATGCGCCAGCTCCGCGCCTCCGGGAGGTCGATCCTGTTCATCTCCCACAAGCTCCGGGAGGTGAGGGCGATCTCCGACGTCATCACGGTCGTGCGCCGCGGCCGGGTGGTGGGGCAGACGTCCTCCGAGGCCTCGACCTCCGAGCTCGCGGCCCTCATGGTGGGCCGCGACGTGTCCCTGACCGTCAGCAAGGACGACGCCGTGCCGGGGGAGCGGGCCCTGCAGGTCACGGGGCTCACCGTGGTCGCGGACAGCGGCGTGAAGCTGCTCGACGACGTCACCTTCGACGTGGCCCGCGGGGAGATACTCGCGGTGGCCGGGGTGCAGGGCAACGGGCAGACGGAACTGGCCGAGGCGATCCTCGGCCTGCGGGAGCGGGCCACCGGCTCGATCCGGCTCGGCGGCCGGGAGCTCCTCGGGAGGTCCGTGCGCCAGGTCCTGGAGGCAGGCGTCGGCTTCGTCCCCGAGGACCGCTCCACGGACGGGCTCGTCGGCCCGTTCACCGTCGCCGAGAACCTCGTCCTGGACCTCTACGGCGACGACCGCTTTTCCCGCGGACCGTCCCTGCGGCTGGGCGAGGTGCAGGCCAACGCCCGCCGCGCCGTCGAGCAGTTCGACGTCCGCACGCCGTCCGTGGACGCCCCCGTGCAGACGCTCTCCGGCGGCAACCAGCAGAAGGTCGTGCTCGCGCGGGAGCTCTCCCGCCCCCTCGAGCTGTTCCTCGCCTCGCAGCCCACCCGCGGCGTGGACGTGGGCTCGATCGAGTTCATCCACGAGCAGATCGTCGCCGAGCGGGACAAGGGCGTGCCCGTCCTCATCGTCTCCACCGAGCTCGACGAGGTCTACGCGCTCGCCGACCGGATCGCCGTGTTCTTCCACGGCCGCATCATGGGGATCGTGGGCCCCGAGACCCCGCGCGACGTCCTGGGACAGATGATGGCCGGCGCCACGGCCGAGGAGGCCCGCGCGGCCGGTTCCCGCCGGCACACCACCGGGCAGCCGGGCACCGAGCAGCCGACCGCGGGGCCGCACGCGGCCGCGCAGCAGACGAAGGAGCAGGCATGAGTGCCACCGGAGCGGCCCCGGCGGCCGCGGACCAGCAGAAGGCGCCGCCGCCCGGGGAGCCCGTGCCCGCGACCACCGCGCCCGAGGACGCCCGGCCCGCGTGGCTCGGGTCCGCGCTCCAGTCCGTGCTCGCGATCGTCGCCGCCCTGGTGCTCGGGGGGCTGCTCATCGCCCTGACCGACGACCGTGTGGCCGACGCGGCGGGCTACTTCTTCGCCCGCCCCGGTGACACGCTCACGGCGATGTGGGCCGCCGCGTCCTCCGCCTACGAGGCCATGTTCTACGGGGCCGTGTACAACCCGGAGGGCAGCACCTTCGTCCAGCGCGTCTATCCGCTCACGGAGACCCTGACCGTGGCCACCCCGCTGGTCCTGGCCGGGCTGGGCGTGGCCGTGGCCTTCCGGGCCGGGCTGTTCAACATCGGCGCCCAGGGGCAGCTGCTCGTCGGGGCGTCGCTGGCCGCCTGGGTCGGCTTCAGCTGGCAGCTGCCGGCCGGCGTGCACCTGTTCGCCGTGATCCTCGCCGGCGCCGCCGGCGGGGCGGTGTGGGGCGGGATCGTCGGCCTGCTCAAGGCCCGCACCGGCGCGCACGAGGTGATCCTCACGATCATGCTCAACTACATCGCGCTCAACCTCGTGGCCTGGCTGCTGACCCAGCCCGCGTTCCTGCGCCCCGGTTCCGCGAACCCCATCAGCCCCCAGGTGGCCGGGACCGCGATGTTCCCCCCGCTCCTGGGCGACCAGTTCCGCCTGCACTGGGGGTTCGTGCTCGCCGTCCTGGCGACCGTGTTCATCGCCTGGTTGCTCAAGCGCTCCACGATCGGCTTCGAGCTGCGCGCCGTCGGCGCCAACCCGCGCGCCGCGCGGACCGCCGGGATCTCGGTCACGCGCGGCTTCGTCGTCGTCATGCTGCTCGCGGGCGCCCTCGCGGGCCTCGCGGGCGTGGCGCAGATCTCCGGCACCGAGCGGGCGCTGACCGTGGGCGTCGCGGCGTCCTTCGGCTTCGACGCCATCACGGTGGCCCTGCTGGGACGGTCCCGGCCGTGGGGGACGTTCTTCGCGGGGCTGCTCTACGGGGCCTTCCGCGCCGGTGGCGTGACCATGCAGTCGATGACCGGCACGAACATCGACATCGTCCTGGTCGTGCAGTCCCTGATCGTCCTGTTCATCGCCCTGCCGCCGCTGCTGCGGACGGGGCAGGACCGGGTGCGGCGCCGCGGCGGACCGGGC